>CAIUOO010000486.1 GCA_903900795.1 uncultured Gemmatimonadota bacterium
AGGATCGGCGCCGCAGGCGATTCTGGTGGCTCACGCCACCAAGGAGCCACCGTCGCTGCGATCGGTGGCGCCCGCCGTGCCGCCGGCGCTGGCCGCCGTGATCGATCGGTGCCTCCGCAAACGGGCCGACGACCGCTTCGCCAACGGTGAAGAGCTGGCGGATGCGCTGGGCAAGGCGCTCGAGGCGGTGGAGAGTGCCGCCCGTGACGAGACCGGCCAAGCCGCGCTGTCCAGCGACGACGCCATGCTGATCTGGCGTCGCGCGGCGGAACTGCAAGCGGAGGCGGCGGCCCGGTTGGAGTCACGCATGCGCACGGTCAGCGGGACGAAGCAGCTAGTCGCGACCTCGATGGACTCGGCAGCTGGATCAAACTCAGCGGCACTGAACATTCAGGACGACGTCCGTGATGCGACGGCTACGTCAGTGACACCCACGGACTCGTATCGGTTACGCGATGTCGAGGCGGCCGCCGTCGAAGCCGGCATTTCGCAGCGCTACGTCGCGCTCGCCCTCGACGAGCTCCGCGCATCACCCAACGCCGTCCAGCGCGCGCAGCCGATACCTCGCTGGAAGGAGTCCCTCGCCACGCGAATCCTCGGCACGACGCAGCGTACCCTGTCCGTGACGCGACGCTACTCGGCCTCCCCTCGCGCCGTGCTACAAGTGCTGGGTCGATCGCTACAGGCGGCACCGTGGTCACTATCGCTACGCGACACGCTGGGCGGACACCCTCTCGATGGTGGCGTGTTGGTGTTCGAGCTTCCGGCGATGGTCGACTACAACTACAAGTGGACGTGGACCCGGTACGGGGTGTATGCACCCGAGCTCCGCGTGTCGCTGGGCCCGGCACCAGGGAGTGCCAAGGCCTGCGAGGTCACCGTCCACGTCAGTCTCCGAGAAGGCCTTACAGCCAACATTACCGGCTACAGCCTCATCGCCACCGGCGGCGGCACGTTGACTGGATTCATCGGCGCCCTCATTGCGAAGAAGGCGATGCTGCTGGCGGGGGCCGCCCTCGCCGGCTCAGCGCTGGCAGCCGGAGTCCTTACCGGTGTCGCCTTGCTGGCGTTCGCCGGCCCGCTCTACCGCTGGGAGATCCGGAAAACCGAGGCTGAGCTGCAGGCGGCGCTCGGGGCGATCGACGCGGCGCTCCGGTCCATCGACATCTTCGGCGATGCGCCAACGCCGCCACCACCGCGCCCCGCCAGCTCCGGCGGAGACCTGTTGATGTTCTCGTAACACCCTTGCATTAGCTCATTACTGAGATATATTAAGGGTATCCCAACGCCGAGCCGATCTGATGTCCATCCGTCCCGTCAAGCGCATCGTCCAAGCCCAGCCCACCATGGAAGGCGCCGGTGTGCATCTGCACCGCGCCTTCGGGTTCACGGAAACGTCCGAGACCGACCCGTTCCTCCTGTTCGACGATTTCCGGAACGACGTGCCTCGGCAGTATCAGGCGGGCTTCCCATGGCACCCGCATCGCGGCATCGAGACCATCACCTACGTGCTGGCCGGCAACGTCGAGCACGCCGACTCGCTGGGCAATCGCGGCATGCTGGGTGCCGGCGACGTGCAGTGGATGACCGCCGGCAGCGGCATCGTGCACCATGAAATGCCGCAGGGTGACGCGCAGGGACGCATGCACGGCTTCCAGCTGTGGGCCAACCTCCCCTCGTCGCTCAAGATGACCGCGCCGCGCTATCAGGACGTGCAGTCGAAGGAGATCGCCGAGATCATCGACGACGACGGCACGACGGTGCGCGTGATCTGCGGCGAGTTCTGGGGTAAGCGCGGTCCCGTAGACGGCATCGCCGCCGATCCCTGCTATCTCGATGTGTTCGTGCCGGCGGGAAAGAAGAAGTCACTCCCGGTCAACGCCTATCGCAGCACCTTTGCCTACATCTTCGAGGGCACGGGCACGTTCCGTCATGCCTCCGACCCCATGGGCATCCTCACGGAGCGCACCGCCGGCAACGACGACGATCTCGTGCGGGATATGTCCGGCAACCGTTCGCTGGTGCTCTTCGACAGCGGCGATGAAGTCGTGGTGCGGGCCGGCGAGCAGGGTATTCGCTTCCTGCTGGTGTCCGGCGCCCCCATCAAAGAACCGGTGGCGTGGTACGGCCCGATCGTGATGAACACGCAGGCCGAGTTGCAGGTCGCGATGCGTGAACTGCAGGCGGGGACGTTTATCAAGCACTGACGGCGGCGCACGCCGAGTACCGTGGCTGCTGGCATGTCGTGC
>CAIUOO010000487.1 GCA_903900795.1 uncultured Gemmatimonadota bacterium
CGGCGACTGTTTGCCGAAGGATATCGGACGATGCTGTTGGACGGCGATCAGCTGCGCCACGGTCTCACCGCCGCACTGGGCTTCAGTCCGGCCGACCGGGCCGAGAACGTGCGGCGGGCGGGCGAGGTGGCGACGCTGTTCTTCGAGGCCGGCCACGTCGTGCTCTGTACGTTTGTTTCGCCGTATGCGCGCGACCGGGATGCCGTGCGCGCGCTGTTCCCCGAGGGGAGCTTCGCTGAGGTGCACGTGACGGCGTCCTTGGACCGGCTGCGGGCGCGCGACGTGAAGGGACTGTACGCGCGCGAGGCGGCGGGTGAGACGGTGGGTATGTCAGGGGTCACCTCACCGTACGAGGTGCCGACGGCGGCCGAGCTGGTGGTGGACACCGGCGCGACGTCGGAGGAGGCGTCCGTGGCGGCCGTGCTCCAACTCGCCGTGCAGCTCGCTCCGCGCGTGGCGGGTGGCGCGCAGTGACACCCACGGTGACGGTGCTGGTCCCGACATACAATCGTCGGTTGCTGCTCTCACGATGCCTCGAGAGCCTGCTCTCGCAGACGCATCCTCCGGTGCAGATACTGGTGGTCGACGACTGTTCTACGGACGACACACCGGAATATCTGGCGTCGTTGGGGAAACGCGTGGAGGTCCTGCGATCGCCAACACAGAGCGGTAAGGCGGCCGCGCTCAATTACGCCCTCCCGGCCGTCGTGGGCGACGTGCTGTGGGTGCTCGACGACGACGATCTGGCCTATCCCGCCGCGGTCGGCCGCATCGCGGCGGCATTCGCGGCGCATCCGTCGGCCGCTTTCGTATTCGGCGCGCAGGATGTGGCGGACGGCTTGCCCGATGGCACCCTCGGGCCGGTGCAACGAAGGACGCGGCCGCCCGGCGTACGAGGCCATGCCGTGTTCCCTCACCTGCTGGAGTACTGCTTCATGGGCTGCGCGCGGATGGCGGTCCGAACCAGTCGTGCACGCGAGGTGGGTGGATACTCGGAAGAATTGCTGCGGTCGGAGGACTACGACTTCGCCCTGCGCGTGTCGCGTGGCGCGTCCGGGGAGCCGATCGCGGGGGAAGAGGCCCTCTTCTGCTTCAGGCGCCACGACGGCGCGCGAGGGCCAGCCGCCGATCGACACGCTGCCGACCAGCGCCGGCAGCGATTGTTGCAGTTCGATCAGTTGGTCTTCCAACGACTGCGGTCGGAACTGCTCTTGGCGGAGTATGCGTGGTACGCCGATGGGAATCCCGCTGCGCTCACGCAGCGGGCGTTGCTGCTGCGACGCGGCCTGATGATGTCTCGCCGGCAGCTTTTCCCCGAGCTCATGGAAGACCTCGAAGCCGCGGCCAATGAAACGCCCCGCCAGCGTCTCTGCGCAAACGAGCGGGCGCTTCTCATGCGAATCATGTTTGATCCGTCTAACCATGACGGACTGGCACTGGTTGAGCGGCCCGAGGCGTTCGAACCGGTGCGACGGCTGGTGGTCAAGCACTCCCCGTTCCGGGGTGCACTCCGTGCCGTGGCGATGCGGCGGCTGGCCTCTGCTGTGCGGCACCGATCGGGTGTCGGCTTGGCTGCCGCATTTCGCCTGCTGCTGCACACGATACGCTAGCTCGGTTGATTCGTTCGGTGATGTCGGCGCGCCGGCGATCTAGGCTGCGGAGCCGATGACGCGAACGCGCAGCTCAACCCGCGCATGCAGGCAACACCACCATCGGCGAGCACGTCGTCGTCCAGCATGATCAACAGGTCGCCCGTCGCGACCTCCGCGCCGGTGTTGCGTGCGGCACTCACGTCGGCATCGCGCAGGCCTTCGCGGCCGACGCGCGGGTTTCCGTGCTGCGCAGCCGGCCGACAAAATCCGTGTCGCAAACCAGGAATCGCGGGTTGGAGACCGCGACCGGTCGGTGGGTTGCCTTCCTCGACGGCGACGATGAGTTCCTGCCCGGATGGCGGGATCGCTTTGCGGCTGGCTTTGCGGCGTTACCCGATGCTGACGTCTTCTTGTGCGACCATACCCGTTGGCCCGTGGGCAGCGCCCCCGCTGCACCACTGCACAGCGCGCTCGAGGTCCATGGATTTCCCACGCTCCTTAGCGCGTTCACGCGGCATCAGATCGGCACATGGCGCGAGTTGGACAGCGAGAAGTTCAACGATCTGCTGCTGCGCTCGTGGGTTCCATTTCTCACGCACAACACCGTCTATCGACGGCAGTGGCTGTCGTCCAACGCTCGGCGGTATGATCCTCGCTTCCCGATATCGGAGGACACGGATCTGCAACTCCGCGCGGCCCAGGGCGCGCGCATCGCGTTCACGCCGGAGATTCTTGCCAAGTACCGCGTCTCGTCCAGCGGGCTGGACGCGCGCCATGCACTCCGAAGTTTCATCGTCCACCCGCGGGGACGAGCGCTTCGAATCGTCGCGAGCGCTATTGGGCAGTCCTTCACGAGGCGCTGCCACCATCGCGGTCCTGCGACGCTGCGGCTCGGCGCTGAATCGCCGACTGGTATTCGCTGAAGGATCGCCCTGGACGTCCATGGCTCAACAGGCCGGACCGCGGGTCGAAATATTCGTCCCGGCGCTACCGTGGGCGGTACGCCGAGAATTCTGTGTCATGGGCGGGCCATCCGTACGAGGCGCACACGGAGCGCTTCATGATGGTGCTCGAGCACGAAGATATCTATCCTCGCGGCTCCCGCACCATGGCCGATGTCATGGCGCACCTCCCGCACTTCCTCGAGAACAGCTACCACAACACTCGGCAGCCTTCCGCCTTGAACGATCGGTTGCTGAATGCCTTCGCGGCTGACTACGTGCACACCCTCACTCGATCGGACCGAGGGTCGAACTTCAACGCCGTTAGCGCGTGGACGTGCGCCGTTCCCTGAAGAACGCGCGAACCGCGCCTTCACGGGCTGGATCTGCCGGGTCTTTCACCGGGTGCACGAGCTTCTTCTTCCGGTGCACGAGTTCATCGAGCGGCATGGGCAATCCGCGCCAGTTGATCGCCATGATCTGATCGGCGTCCGAGAAATCGGCCAACCCGAATCCGGCGGCACCGGTGAGCACGGCCAGCAACAAATCGTCTGCCAGCCGCGACCCACGCAGCAGCGCGCCACCGTGCTGCCAGAGTGGCTGGAAGCCTTGGTAGGCGGCGCGCGACAGGAACAGCGCACCGCCGGTGCACATGTGTCCCAGTGTGTAGCCGCGACTTGCGGCGCGCACGAGCAATCGGGCGAGAAACCAGGACATGCGCGGTCGTTTCAGCCCGTCCGCGGACAGGATTTGTCGCAGCAGCCGTCGCCGCTGTTTCGCGAGCGAGGGGCGCTTGTCGGACCCGTCTCCCCGTCGCAGATACGCACCCAGCATGCCGATCGCGGGATGCTCGGCGAAATACGTGAGCGCATCGTGGTGCGGCGACGGTCCGATGAACAGCGCGTCGTCGTCAAGACGGAGCAGGCACCGCCAGTCGAGATCGCGACTGATGACCTCGAGGGCCCGGAGCTGCTTGAGCAGCAAGATGCCGCGCGTGTTGTGGTCGGCACCCGAGGTGGGCACGAGGTCCGTGGCCGTCAGCCAGTGAACATTCGCGAACGCCGGGATGGCGCGCTGCATCGCTGGGGTCCGACTGTCGTCGACGACCACCATCGCCGTGCTGGACTCCGGCATGTAGTACCGGAAGCTCGCAATGGTATCGGCGACATAGGACGGGCGCGACCGGGGGCCGACCGGCGTCAGGACCAGACAGTCAATGGCGGTGGGCACGCCGCTTCTCACCACGTAAAAGGCGCCTCAGACAGGCCCCGCGAGTTGCCGGAATTCTTCATTGTCTGCGATCAGCGCATCGAACGTGCCGGACCCGACGACCCGCCCGCGCTCCAGCATGAAGATGCAGTCGCAGTGGCGCACGGTGCTGAGCCGGTGCGCGATCATGATGATGGTCTTTTTCCGCGCCAGATTGCGAACCGCCTCCATCACCGCATGTTCGGTCAGATTGTCGAGCGCGCTGGTCGCCTCATCCAGGATCAGCACGTCGGGATCATGATACAGGGCGCGGGCGATGCCGATGCGCTGCCGTTGACCTCCCGACAGGCGGACGCCGCGCTCCCCGACGTGCGTCGCGTAGCCATCCGGCAGGTCGCCCACCACGAAATCGTGCAGATTCGCGATACGGGCTGCGCGCTCGACTGCCGCCTGATCGATGCGGTGCGTCGGCGTTCCGAAGGCGATATTCCCCGCGATGGAGTCGTCTGCGAGAAAGATCTGCTGCGGGACGTAGCCCAACGACCGCTGCCACCCACGGATCTGCGAATCGTCGAGCGGAACCCCGTCGACCACTAGGGCCCCGGCACTTGGCCGGAGCAGGCCGAGGAGGACATCGACCAGCGTCGTCTTCCCGGAGCCGGTCGCGCCCACCAACCCGATGGAATGGAAGGCCGGGATCTGCAGTGATACGGCGTTCAGTGCCAGCCGCGTACCGGTGGGATACTGGTACGAGGCGTCGCGGACCTCCAGCGCTTGCCGAAGCGGCACGCGGACGACCGGTCCGGCCGGCGCGGTGTTCGCCGACGGACCCTCGAGTGAGGCGAGGTCCTCGGCCAGCGAATCGAGCGCGGTTTCCGAGCCCCGGAGTTTCCCTGCCTCCTCGAAGATGCGCTGCACGGCGGGCATCAGGCGGTATGCCCCGAAGGCATACAGGCTGATGACCGGCAGCGCCTGATCAAAGTCGCCGTAGCTGCGCCGCAGATACAGGAGC
>CAIUOO010000488.1 GCA_903900795.1 uncultured Gemmatimonadota bacterium
CGAGATCGGGATGGCCGGCGTGCTCGATACGGCGCGCTACCGGTCGTTCATCGCCGAAGCGCTCGATGTTTCGGTGCGCGACATTCAGGCGATGGTGCTCGGTGGACACGGCGACACGATGCTGCCGCTGATCTCCTACACCACGAACAGTGGCATCCCGGTCACGCAGATCATGCCGCGTGAGCGGCTCGATGCCATCGTGCAGCGCGCACGCGACGGCGGCGCCGAGATCGTGAAGTACCTCAAAACGGGTTCGGCCTACTACGCGCCGTCGGCGGGTGCGACGGAGATGGTTGAATCGATCGTCCACGATCGCAAGCGCATCCTGCCGTGTGCCGCGTGGCTCGAAGGCGAGTACGGCCTGTCGGGACTGTTCCTCGGCGTGCCCTGCAAGCTCGGTCGCAACGGTCTCGAGAAGATCCTCGAAATCGACCTCACCGACGATGAGCGCGCCGCGCTCGAACGCTCCGCACAGGCCGTGCGCGAGCCGATGTCCGTGCTCTCCCTCTGATTCTGACGGGACCGGCGCGTTCACCACGGTGATCGCGCCGGTTTCTTCTTCTTCCCCCGCCTATGTACGTACTCTCGCGTTTCTGGCAAAGCACGATCGGTAAGAAGATCGTAATGGCGGTGACCGGGATCATCGGGATCCTGTTCGTCATCGGCCACATGTCCGGCAATCTGCTCATGTTCAAGGGGCAGGAGCCCATGGCGCAGTATGCGCTTCTGCTGCGCACGAGCATGCCGTTGCTCTGGGCCGTCCGCGCCGGTCTGATCGCCGCCGTCGTGCTGCACGCGGTTGCCGCGTATCAGCTCACGATGGTCTCGCGCGCGGCCCGCCCGGACGGGTACGCGCAGCGTCGCCCGCAGGTGACCACGTTTGCCGCGCGCACGATCCGCTGGGGCGGCGTGCTGATTCTGGTGTTCATCGTGGCCCACCTGCTGCAGCTCACGCTCGGCACGATCCATCCGGATTTCACGCACCTTGATCCGTACAACAACGTGCGCATCCTGCTGTCGAATCCGCTGATGGCGGCGTTCTATGTGCTGGCGATGGCGGCACTCGGTCTGCACCTGTACCACGGCAGCTGGGCCGTCGTGCGCACGCTCGGCGTGGCCCGCCCGTCGGCGCAGCCACTGAAGCGTCGCGTGGCGCTGGCCATCGCGATCGTCGTCGCCGCCGGTTTCATGATCATCCCGATCGCCGCCGTGCTCGGCACGTTTGCGCCGGCACCACCGCTTGCCGAATCGTCGGCGGCTCCTGTGCTGGCGACGCCTGTTGCGGAGACCCACTGAAATGCTCGACCTGAACGCAAAGACTCCGAGCGGTCCCCTCGAGCAGAAGTGGGACCAGCACCGTTTCTCGATGAAGCTGGTGAACCCGGCCAATAAGCGTCGACACAGCGTGATCGTGGTCGGCGCCGGTCTCGCTGGCGCGTCGGCCGCGGCCAGCATGTCGGAGATGGGGTACAACGTGTCGTGCTTCGTGTACCACGATACGCCGCGCCGAGCGCACTCGATTGCCGCGCAGGGTGGTATCAACGCCGCCAAGAATTATCAGAACGATGGTGATTCCATCCGCCGGCTGTTCTATGACACCATCAAGGGCGGCGACTTCCGCGCCCGCGAGGCCAACGTCTATCGCCTGGCACAGCTGTCGGTGAACATCATCGATCAGTGCGTGGCGCAGGGTGTGCCGTTCGCCCGTGAGTACGGTGGACTGCTGGCCAATCGGTCGTTCGGCGGTGCCCAGGTCTCGCGCACGTTTTATGCGCGCGGACAAACCGGGCAGCAGCTGCTGCTGGGCGCGTATTCGGCGCTCGAGCGCCAAATCGCCCTCAAGGGCGTGCAGATGCACACGTTCGAGGAGATGCTCGACGTGGTGGTGGTGGACGGACATGCGCGTGGGATCGTGACGCGCAACCTGCTGACCGGCAAGGTTACGTCGCACGCGGCCGATGCCGTGGTACTTGCCACGGGCGGCTATGGCAACGTGTTCTACCTCAGCACGAACGCCATGCTGTCGAACACGACGGCCACGTGGCGTGCTTATAAGAAGGGCGCGGCATTCGCCAACCCGTGCTATACCCAGATCCATCCCACGTGCATTCCTGTGAGCGGCGACCACCAGTCAAAGCTCACGCTCATGTCGGAGTCGCTCCGTAACGACGGACGCGTATGGGTGCCTATCAAGCGCGGAGACAATCGTGCACCGGCCGCTATCCCGGAAGCGGAGCGCGATTACTTCCTGGAGCGGAAGTACCCGAGCTTCGGCAACCTAGCGCCGCGTGATATTTCGTCGCGTGCCGCCAAGGAAGCGTGTGATGATGGTCGCGGTGTCGGCCCGGGCGGATTGGGCGTGTATCTCGATTTCGCCGATGCCATCAAGCGCCTCGGCAAGGACACGATCGCCGAGCGCTACGGTAATCTGTTCGACATGTATCAGCGCATCACGGATGAGAATCCGTATGAGCGGCCGATGCGGATCTACCCCGCCGTGCATTACACGATGGGCGGCTTGTGGGTAGACTACAACTTAATGAGCACCATCCCCGGCCTGCATGTGGCTGGTGAGGCGAACTTCTCCGATCACGGGGCGAACCGACTCGGTGCTTCAGCGCTCATGCAGGGACTGGCCGACGGCTACTTCGTGTTGCCGTACACGATCGGTGACTACATCGCCAGCACGAAGCTCGCGAAGGTCGACAACACGCACGCCGAATTCAAGGCCGCGGAAGAGTCGGTGCGCGCGCAGACCAAGCGCTTCCTGGATATCAAGGGCAAGCGCTCAGTCGACTCCTTCCACAAGGAACTCGGCAAAATCATGTGGGAGTACTGCGGTATGGCGCGCACGAAGGAAGGACTCACCAAAGCGCTGGAGCTGATTGCCGCGGTCAAGTCCGAGTTCTGGAGCAACGTGAACGTGCCGGGCAGCGGGGACAATCTCAATCAGGCGCTCGAGAACGCGGGACGCGTGGCGGACTTCATCGAACTCGGTGAATTGATGTGCCGCGACGCGCTGGCGCGCGAAGAGTCGTGCGGCGGTCACTTCCGTGTGGAATACCAGGACGCCGGCGAAGCGCAGCGTAACGACGATGACTTTGCGTACGTCGCTGCCTGGGAGTTCGCGGGCGAAGGCAAGGCGCCGATTCTCAACAAGGAACCGTTGGTGTACGAGAACGTGCACCTCTCCACCCGGAGCTACAAGTAATGAAGCTCACTCTGAACGTCTGGCGTCAGCCGGCCTCGCAGTCTCCGGGCAAGCTCGAGACGTACACGCTCGATGGTGTCAGCGCGGACATGTCGTTCCTCGAGATGTTCGACCTGCTCAACGAGCAGCTCACGATGGAAGGGAAGGTGCCGGTCGCCTTCGCCCACGATTGCCGCGAAGGCATTTGCGGTTCGTGCTCGATGATGATCAACGGTCAGGCGCACGGGCCGTGGGCCGGTGCGGCGACCTGCCAGCTGCATATGCGCGCGTTCAAGGACGGCGACATCATCACCGTCGAGCCGTGGCGTGCGGCGGGCTTCCCGATCGTGAAGGATCTGGTGGTGAATCGCGGGTCCCTCGACCGCATCATCCAGGCGGGCGGGTACGTGTCGGTGAACACCGGTGGTGCGCGCGATGCCAACTCGATTCTGATCGGCAAGGACACCGTCGAAGAAGCGATGGACGCTGCGGCCTGTATCGGCTGCGGTGCCTGCGTGGCGGCGTGCCCGAATGCCTCGGCGTCGTTGTTTACCGGGGCCAAGATCACGCACCTCGGGATGCTGCCGCAGGGACAGCCGGAGCGTGACACGCGCGCGTTGGCCATGGTCGAGCAGATGGATATCGAGGGCTTCGGACACTGCACGTTGGTTGGTGAGTGTCAGGAGGCTTGCCCGAAGGAAATCAGCATCGATGTCATCAAGAAGATGAATCGGGATTACCTCGTGGCGAGCGCCAAGCGTCGGGAGCCCAGGGCGGCCACGGCCGGCTGATCGGCCTGGTGTGCCGAGCAGCCCGGAACGGGGGCGTGTTGCTTCGGCAACGCGCCCCCGTTTTTGGGCGTATGTTGGGGTATGCGTGCCTTTCGACTCTCCCGTCTCGTCCGCCTGCTCGCGGCCGTCCCAGTTTTCGTAGGCTGCACCGAGCGCGCGCCGGTGCCCGCCGTGGCGAACGCTGAACGCGGCCTCGCCCTGATGACCGCGTTCCGCGATTCACTGCCGGCGAACAGCGGCAATGCGCTGCGCTGCGTCAGTTGTCATCTCGACAATGGCACGCGGCCGACGGCCATGTCATGGCTGGGTACCGCGGCGCGGTATCCGCGCTATCGTGCCCGTCCCGGCTACGAAGAGACGCTGGCGCGTCGGATCAACGAGTGCATCGCGCGGAGCCTGGCGGGGAAGATGCTACCGGAGGACGGTCAGGAGATGCGCGACATGCTGGCGTACATGGAAACGATGCGGGCGTCGGCGCGTCCCACGCCGGTGGATTCCGTCAAACTGGTCGGTGACGCGGCACACGGGGAAGTCGGCTATGCGGGGCAGTGTGCCCGCTGCCATGGCGCGAATGGGGCCGGACTGCCGGCCTTGGCGGCGCCGGCAGTGTGGGGACCCGACAGCTACGCCATTGGGGCCGGGATGGCGCGGCAGTACACGTTGGCCACGTTCGTGCGCCATAACATGCCGTTCGACCATGCGGATACGCTGACGGTGCAGGAGGCGGCGGACATCGCGGCCTTCGTGCTCACACAGCCGCGCCAGGACCATCCCGGGAAGGAACGCGACTGGCCGAAGGGCGATCCACCGAGCGATGTCGCCTATACCACGACGGCCGCGGCGGCCGCGGGTAAGCCACTGCCGCCCGAGCGCCCGCTGTTGCCGCGTCGTGTTTCGCCGGATTCGAGTGGTCGATAACGTCGGGAACGGAACGATGGTCCGCGTAGTCGGCGGCGGTCAGCGCCGTTTGGTCCAGATCAGAATCGTTCCGCATCCTGTCGATGAGGACAGGTCAAACTCCGGTGGAATACCCACTGGCGATGCGTAGACTTCGATAGCGAGTATCGATTCAGGCGGCACCGCAGCGTCGAGATCCGCGAACGTTCGAGATTTCCCTGGGGTGGGGACCACAGCCTCGACGACGAACGGCGATCCATCGACGAAATAGTTCGGAATGCAGCGGCCGGCCTTGAATCCGCGAATGAACGGCATACTTCGCCCCGTGATAGTACCGCCAAGCGTCACACCTCTGGCTTGAGAGAGTAACGAGCCAAGCTCGATCCCTCCCAGTTGTTCGATGACATCCGGACCGAGAATGACGCCGAATCCGGCGCGTCGGCGCGCATCAAACCCTTCTGGCAACGATGAGTCGAATTGACCGACAATGCGTTTCGTCGTCAGCGCGACGGCAGCTCGCGGCATCGCGACAGAGACATTCGTGTCACGCGCAACGTCGAGCAACTGCATGTGTGCCTCGTATCCCACTTTGAGAACGGTTATTGATTGCGTCCCCGCGGTGCTCATGAGCGTAGCGCGCCCCATGGCATCCGACCGCGTTTTCTCGTGCGCGCCACTCGACGAGACGTCGGCATTCTCGATGGGCACCCCCGTGTTCGCCATCACTGAGAAGGTCAGCCGATGCTGCCCTTGCCGCACGTGAATGGGTAGGTGACGAAACGCAAGATCAGCAATGCTGATCTCCACCGGAGACGACGACCCCGCCGAAGTGTAGGCCTCAACTCGAATTGGTTGTCCGATCGGTACATCACACGCCACAAACGTGGCGCCGGTCTGAAGCGCGATTGACGTCGTGAGCGGAACTCGCACCAGCTTCGACTGAACGATCTCCATGTCTGTCCATGAAAGTTTTACGGATCCGGAATCCGATCTCGTGTCATCGCCAAGCGAAACCCGGCCGAGCAAAAGCCCCGACCCATCTCTCAGTGTTGCTCCGCACATCGCCTCATGGAGTGATCGCACACCCGGTGTCGCGAGCACCGTCGTCACTTCGCCGGTTTCCGGTGCGTCGATGAACGAGGGGGGAAGTGCAACGTCGAGCGAATCGAGCGCCGCATGCAGCACGCTGATGGCGTGACGGCCCGCGGGCACATTGTGAAACGTGAAGCGTCCTAGAGTGTCTGCATCGGCCCAACGCTGCAGGCCAGGCATCGTGACGATGGCCGAGCCAAGGGGACGCACGACACCGGACAGCGAGTCCAATACCACGCCGGATACTCGGCTTTGCGCATGCAGCGGCGTGAGCGGCGACAATGCAACAATCAATAGCGCGGTCATCAACGCGAACGAAGAACTCATATGCCAAACAATACTGGCCGTCTGCTCCGAGCACCACAATATTTCCATCGGTAAGATCAACGCCTTTTTAGAGTTGCAGCCGATTGACGACGGCGTGCACGTCCGACGACGCCTCTTGGGTTGCAACGCGCGCCCCCTCCCGATCAACTCGCCATGTCTTCCCATCCGTCTCGACGCCGCTTCCTGACCCGTCTTTCCGCGTTCGGCGCAGCACTGGGCTTGCTGTCGCCACGGCTCGCCGACGCCACCGAGGCCGCGGCACGGTCTGCCGGGGACGATCCGTGGATCGCACGTCTCAAGGGCAAGAACCGCGTGGTGTTCCACTCGCACTTGGCCAGCGATGGTATCGCCCTGCGCTGGGCGCAGACGTTTCTCGATACGCAGAAGAGCGCGTACGGCCTCACCGATGCCGACAGTAGCGTCGTGGTCGGGTTGAACGGCCGCGCGATCGGCCTGTTGTTCAACGACGCGATCTGGGGGAAGTATCCGATCGGCGAGACGCTGCAGATGCCGGGCTCGCGGAACGCGAACGCCGCGCTGGTGGCACAGCTCGTCTCGCGTGGCGTGATCATTCTGGCGTGCAATAATTCGATCCGCGCCTCTGGGCAGCGGTTCTTGCCCGAGGCCCAGCGGGACGATGCCGCGCTGCGAACGGCCTTTTCCGAGGAGGCTCGTGCCAATCTGCTCCCCGGCATCGAGGTGGTGCCGGCGATGATCGTGACGCTCCAGCAGGCCCAGGACCGCGGCTGCCGCTACATCTACGGCGGCGGCTGAGTCAGCCAGTTGACACGGCGGCGGCTGATCAGTCCCTGAGTCAGCCGCCGCCCAGCCAGGTCAGATGCGAGGCAGCGTCACGCCGTGCTGACCTTGGTATTTGCCCTTCTTGTCGCCGTAGGAGACTTCAGGTGGCTCGTCCCCGGTGAAGAACACCACCTGCGCGATCCCCTCGTTGGCGTAGATCTTCGCCGGCAGCGGCGTCGTATTCGAGATCTCGAGGGTCACGTAGCCTTCCCACTCGGGCTCGAAGGGCGTGACGTTCGTGATGATGCCACACCGGGCATAGGTGCTCTTACCCACGGTCAGGGTCAGCACGTTACGCGGGATGCGGAAGTACTCCACGCTCCGGGCCAGGGCGAATGAATTGGGCGGCACGATGCAGACGTCGCCTTCGAACTCCACGAAGCTTTTCGGATCGAAGGCCTTGGGGTCGACGATCGAGCTCAGCACGTTCGTGAAGATCTTGAACTCCCGGGCGACGCGCATGTCGTACCCGTAGGAGCTGACGCCGTAGGAGATGACGCCTTCGCGGACCTGGCGATCCTCGAACGGTTCGATCATGCCGTGCTCACGCGCCATTTGCGTGATCCAGCGGTCAGAGCAGAGCCCCATGAGGCGGAAGGGAAGAGGGTAACCCGTGCAGGATAGGACCGACCGGTCTGCTCCGTGGTGCACGATCGGCGGGAAACTTAGTCAAAACCGACGAGAAAAATCACGGACGCCTGTCCGGCCTAGCCAAACTGGCTTCTCCGGTTACTTCGTCCAAGTCGGGGAGCGACTTGCAGTTGAGCGCGGGCGGTCCTTCGGGTACCTTCCGCATGCTGCATTGTGAATTCTTTCACGAGCAAAGGACGCGCCCCGGCGCGACCATCCGTTCGCACCTGCGATGCTACGAAATTATCTCCCGGTTCTGCTCCTGTTGGGCTTCGTGATCATCAACGCGGTGCTGATCCTCGGCATCGCGCATCTCACGGTGCGGCCACAACCCACGATGGTAAAGTCGCAGCCGTACGAGTCGGGCATGAGCCCGCTTGGCGACGCGCGCGAACGCTTTTCCGTCAAGTTCTATCTCGTCGCCATGCTCTTCATCGTTTTCGATATCGAGACGGTGTTCATGATCCCGTGGGGCGTCTATTACCGGCAGCTCTCCTGCCAGGTCCCGATGATGGCCGGGGCCTGTCCGGTCGGGCAACTGTCGTTCTTCGGCCTCGGTGAGATGCTCGTCTTCGCGGCCATTCTCGTCGTCGGTTTCGTCTATGTCTGGAAGAAGGGAGCGCTCACGTGGGATTGATCTCGCCCGCGGATAACCGCCTCGTACAAGTAGATCCCGGCGCGCAGGACGGCTGGATCACGACCCGCCTCGATTTTCTCGTGAACTGGGCGCGCGCCGGCTCACTCTGGCCGATGCCCTTCGGTACGGCCTGCTGTGCCATCGAGTTCATGGCGACCGCCGCCAGCCGCTTCGACCTGGCGCGCTTCGGCATGGAACGACTCAGCTATTCGCCGAGACAGGCGGACGTGCTGCTCTGCGCCGGACGCGTGCCGCTCAAGCTGGCGCCGGTCATCCGTCGCATCTATCAGCAGATGCCGCAGCCCAAGTGGGTGATCTCGATGGGCGCGTGTGCGTCGACCGGTGGCATGTTCGACAACTATGCCGTGGTGCAGGGCATCGACACGATCATTCCCGTGGACGTATACGTGCCGGGCTGTCCGCCGCGTCCGGAAGCGCTCATTCACGGCATCATGATGCTGCAGAAGAAGGTGATGCAGGAGCGCCTGAAGGACACCACGCGCCACGTGGAGATCGTGCCCGATACCGAGAGCCAGCTCTACATTCCGCCCTCGCGCATCGACGAACTCTCGGAGCCGTTCGGCAACTCGGTGCATCAGACCCGGTCGGCGCCGTGACCGCACCGATCGTTCCGGCGGCCGAGCAGAGC
>CAIUOO010000489.1 GCA_903900795.1 uncultured Gemmatimonadota bacterium
CAGTTTTTGCCGGGCCGTCTGGAAATTGGTTCCGGCCTTGACGCCGGACGAGAAATCCGCTTCGTGAATGTGCCCGGCCCGGAGGGCACGGACGTCACCTTCGGGCGGATCGAGGGCGCGCTGTATCGTCACGTGCAGTTGCGTGACAAGACCGTTAGTCGCCAGCACGCCGAGATGCAGTGGCGGGGCGGCCACTGGTACCTGCGGAACCTCTCGCAGACCAATCCGGTCGCGCGTAATGGCGCGGTCCTCGATACCGTTGACGCGCCGTGCCTGCAGGACGGCGATCGCATCGAGATGGGCGAAGTGCTCTTCACGTTTCGGAGTCGTTGATGCTCGACGCCTTTGACGACAGCGTCGTCAGCGATCTCGATGAGTACACGATGCTCGGCGAATTGGGACGAGGCGGCAGTGCGATTGTGTACCGGGCCCGTGATCGTGCGCTCTTACGCGACGTTGCGATCAAGGTGGTACGCCCGCGATTCTCCGCGCAGGCCGATGAGGCCATCGAGCGCCTCGCGCGCGAGGCGCGCACCGTCGCGCGTCTGCAGCATCCAAACATCGTTACCGTTCATGCGGTCAAGCAGTTGCGGGATGGCGGACTGGCGCTCGTCATGCAGTTGGTGCCCGGGCGCACGTTGAAACAGGCCATTCAGGACGACGGCCCGTTCTCGCCGGAGCGTGCGGAACGCGTGCTGAAAGACGTAGCCGAAGCGCTGGCCTTTGCGCACGCGAATGGCGTCGTCCATCGTGATGTGAAACCGGAAAACGTATTCCTCGATGCCGATACCGACCGGGCGTTGCTCAGCGACTTCGGCATCGCGCACTCGGTGGAGTTCGACTCGCGGCTGACGATGACCGGCGCCGCGATCGGCACGCCGGCGTATATGGCCCCTGAGCAAATTGACGGTGGCGCGGCGAACGCGCGCTCGGACCTGTACAGTCTCGGATTGCTCACGTGGGAGATGCTCACCGGCGAGCGGCCGTGGGAAGGTGAGGCACTGTACAACGTCATCTTCAAGCAGAAAAACGAAGAGCTGCCGGCGATCGACTTCATACGCCCCGGCGAGGTGCCGCCGCGTTTGCAGTACATCACGGAACGCATGCTGCAGAAGAAGCCCGCCGCACGTTGGGCCGGGGCCGATGGACTGCTCATGGCGCTGAACGCCTGGGTCGTGCCCAGCGACTGGAGGCAGTGGGAAGAGTCGCACCGGCGTCGTCGCGAGCGGGAGAAGGCCAAGCCTCGCGTCGCACCGGCAACGAAGAGCGTAGGCGCCGCTGCGACGGTGAAGTTTGCGCGGCCTGTGCCTCAAAAACCGGGGGCGGATGTCGCCCCCGGCTCGGCACGCCCACGGCCCGAGCCGCCGCTGCCGCCGCCCACCGCTGCCGTGACCGTCGATGATGAATCGCCGTCATGGGCGTCTGCCGAAGCCCCGTCGCGACGCGGACGCTGGTTGGCCGTGGCCGCGTTGCTCCTCGTAACCGCCGCCGGAGCCTACGCCTACCTAGCGAAGACGCAAGAAACCGCGTCGCGCAGCGCGACGCGCAGCGCGGCGCCGGTCGTCATGCCGGACGCGCCGAACATCGTACTCCCGATTGTTGCCAGCCCGGAGACGTTGCCTCCCCTGATACCGGACTCATCTCGCGTCGTCGGGGGGAGCGATTCAACTGCACCCGTGAGCATAACCACCGGTCCGTCGACGCCTGCTGCTGACGGCGCGCGCAGCCGCGAGGAGTTCGTCGCCGATTCCATCGCCGGCATGCGGGTTTGGCGTGCGGCTCGGCGCGCGGCACGAGTCGCCGACTCGATCGCCCGCGGATCGCAAGTCGTACTGCCGCCGACCGTCGTACCCGCTACGGTCCGTGCGACCGACGACCCCGGTATCGTCGCTGCGGGCGGCCGGCATTCCTGCGCCCTCATCTCCGAAAGAATCCTGTGTTGGGGGGCGAACGATCGCGGCCAGCTTGGAGACGGCGACTCCGAGGCGAACGGTCGTCCCGCGCCGGTCGTTGGGGATCTCGCGTTTACACAAGTCAGCACGGGATTGGCGCACAGTTGTGGCGTCTCGCGCGGCGGCGAGGCCTTCTGCTGGGGGAATGACGACAAAGGACAGTTGGGTGACGCGACGTTTACGTCACGTAGCGCCCCCGTTCGCGTCGCCGGCAACCAGAACTTTCGGACCGTGCGCGCGGGACAGTCGCACTCGTGCGGACTCACCACCTCCGGCGAGGTGCTCTGTTGGGGCAGCAATGCGAACGGGCAACTCGGTGACGGCAGCGCCGCCACTCGTTCGTCGCCCGTGCTCGTCGGCGGTGGTCAGCGATTTGTGTCCCTGAGCACCGGTTGGGCACATACCTGCGCCATCGCCGCCGAGGGGATCGCCTATTGCTGGGGGGCGAACGCCTCCGGTCAATTAGGCACCGGCACCCGTGCCGACGCGCGTGCGCCGGTCGCCATCAGTTTGCCGGCCAAGGTCACGAGCATCTCGGCCGGCGGCTCCCACACGTGCGCGGTGACCGAGGCGGGTGAGGCGTATTGCTGGGGGCGCAATGGCTTTGGCCAGGTTGGCACCGGCGGCACCACCGATCAGCCGATGCCGACCCCCGTGTCGACGTCGACGCGATTCGCCTCGGTCAGCTTGGGAGGGGTTCACACATGCGCCCGCACGCGCGGCGGCCAGGCGTGGTGTTGGGGACGAAACGTGTACGGTCAGGTCGGTGATGGCACGAACGCGTCGCGCGACGTCCCGATGCGGGTGGCCGGTGGCATCACGTTCTCCGCCGTGAATGCGACGGGTGCGCATACGTGTGGTATGGCCACCGACGGGGAATTGTGGTGCTGGGGTTTCAATGTGGAAGGCCAGCTCGGCGATGGCACGCGCAATCATCTTGCGCGGCCGACACGCGTGGTCAGGGCGGAGCGGTAGGGTGCGATCGGGTCGCGCGCTGCGGTGGCTGCGCCCGTTCCTGTGGTTGGCGCTCGGCACCGGGGCGACGGCCTGTGCCGGGTTTTCCGACATCGCCGGACCTCGCCCCCTCGAGGCGCCGGTCGCCGAGGTGCAACTGACGCCGGCGCAGCTTACCCTGTCCGCGGGCGGAAGTGCGGTACTGTTGGCGCGGGTGCGGGATGGATCGGCCCAGGTGCTCACTGATCGCGAGCTCGCTTGGTCCAGTAGCGATTCCTCGGTGGCCACCGTCTCGGCCGCCGGGTTGGTTTCGGCACTTCGGCCCGGTATCGTCCGGATTGCGGTTTCGGCCGACGGCCGTAGTGCGACCGCCGCGGTGACCGTGGTGGCTCGTGCGGTCGCCAGTGTACAAATCACGCCGACGGCGCCGAACGTGGTGCTTGGCGGATTCATCCAGTTGCGGGCGGTGCCTCTCGACGAAACCGGCGCTCCGTTGTCGGACCGTCCACTCTTTTGGGAATCCAGCGACCCGCGGGTTGCCGCCGTGGACATTACCGGCGTGGTGAACGGGCTCACGACGGGTGTGGCGACGATTACGGCGACCAGCGAAACGCGGAGTTCGTCGGTTGGGGTGACGGTGTCGCCGGTCCCCGTGGCGAGCGTACAAATTACGCCGCCGATCGACACGATCACGGTGGGGCAGTCCACACAGCTCCGTGCGGTCTCGAGAGACGACGCCGGGGCCGTGCTCGGTGATCGCGTCGCCTCGGGGAGTACGAGTACTCCGACGGTCGCGACGGTGTCCTCGACGGGCTTGGTGCTGGGGATTGCCCCGGGCGTGTCGACGATCATCGCCACGAGTGCCGAGCGCACGGCGACGGCGAGCGTTCGCGTGACACCGCGCCCCGTTGGATCGGTGATCGTGTCGCCTTCGCAGTCGGCGTTGACCGTCGGACAGACGGTGCGTTTGGCGGTGCAGATCACCGACGCGAACGGGACGCTGTTGGCCGGTCGTGCC
>CAIUOO010000490.1 GCA_903900795.1 uncultured Gemmatimonadota bacterium
AGGTGCGCGAGCGGAAGAGCACGTTGCCGCCGAAGTACACCACGCCCGGATTCTGCGGCGAGAGCACGATCGGGGAATTCCAGTTGAAGCGGTACTTGTGGCCGATCATCGCGTCGCCCACTGATCCCACGCGGTTGGGGTACGGGTAGATCGTTTTCTGCACACCGCTGCGCATGTCGGTGATGTTCAGCATGCCGCCCTGCGAATCACTGAAGATCAGCCACGGCTTGTCGAGTACGGGCACGGTGAAGAACCCGTCGCCGCCCGAGACGTTCAACCAGTCGGCGGCGCGGATCCCCTGACCGGAGAGGGAGTTGCTGGGGCCGCACCAGTTGCCGTTGTCCTGCAGGCCGCCGCAGACGCGGTAGGGCGTCTGCATGTCGTAGTTGATGTGGTAGAACTGTGTGAACGCGAAGGTGTTCACCACGTCCCAGTTCTTGCCGCCGTCGCGGCTCACCTGCCAGCCACCGTCGCTGCCGCTCAGAATGTAGCGTGGGTCGACGGGATCGATCCACATCGCCTGATGATCGCCGTGCACGTCGCGTGCGATCGTGCGGAACGTGGTGCCGCCGTCTTCGGAGAAATAGAGTCCGCCGGAGAGCGTGAACACGCGGTTCGGATTTTTCGGATCGACGCGGAGGTCGGCGTAGTAGAACGGGCGGAAGTTGATGTTGGGATCGCGGTTCACGGTGCGCCACGACTTGCCGGCATCATCGCTGCGCCACAGCTCCCCTTCGGTTTTCGTTTCGCTGAGCACGTACACGATGTTCGGATCACTGGGGGCGACGGCCACGCCGATGCGATCCATCGCGGTGCGCGGCAGCCCGTTCACCTTGTCGGGTCCCGAGAGACGCTCCCACGATGCGCCTCCGTTTACCGACTTGTACACGGCGGTATTGCCGGCGCCCGACTCGAGGTGCCAGGCCCACCGGCGATACGTGTACATGCCGGCGTACAGGATGTTGCTGTTGTCCGGATCGGCGGAGATATCGGAGCAGGCGGTGTTCGGATCAACGTAGAGCACCTTCTTCCACGTGGCGCCACCGTCGGTGGTCTTGAACACGCCGCGGTCTTCGTTGGGGCCCCATTCGCGTCCGAGCACACAGGCGTACACCACATCGGCGTTGCGACCGTCGATGATGAGACGGGCGATCTTGTCGGACTTGGCCAGTCCGATGTGCGTCCAGTGCTCGCCGCCGTCGATGGACTTGTACATACCGTCGCCCACCGACGCGTTGTTGCGCGGATTCCCTTCGCCGGTGCCCACGTACACCACGTTGGGATCGGAGGGCGCCACGGCGATCGCGCCGATCGAGCCCGCGCTCTCGCGGTCGAAGATGGACGTAAACGTGGTGCCGCCGTTGATCGTCTTGATGATGCCGCCGTTGGCGCCCGCCACGTAGTACGTGAGCGGATCACCCGGCACGCCGGTCACGACCGAGATGCGTCCGGCGTTGTTGGCCGGGCCCACCGACCGCCACGCGAGCGTCTGCAGCAGCGCGGCAGGGTTGGCAGTGGCAGGAGCGGCGGGCGGCGCGGTTTTTCCGGCCGGTGTGGGTTTCTGCGCGACGGCCGCGGCGGTGGCGGCAACGGACAGCAGGATCAGCGGGGCAACGTGCACGGCACGAGGCAGCATGACGGATTCCGGCGGGGCAGGGGTGAAGGAGGACGCGGTGGGCGGTTACCAGCGCAGCAGCTTGGTGAGCTTCACGACAATCGAACGGTTCTCGAGCTCGGGATAGTTCGGACCGATGGTGGTGCGCCCGTCACTGTACACCAGGAAGAACTCGCTGCCCGGCTGATACTCCCAGCGCAGGCGCAGGTTGGTGGACATCGACGAGGTCCGCGACTGATACTGCACGAGCGCGGCCATGAACATGCGCGGCGTCACGGTATACGTGAAGCGCGTGCTCACGAGGTTGGCA
>CAIUOO010000491.1 GCA_903900795.1 uncultured Gemmatimonadota bacterium
ACTTCCTCGACGGAATCTGGCCCCATCGCGTCGTGGCGGGCATGCCGCTTCGGGCCATCGTCGTGCCGCGGATCACGGGCCAGCTCGCCTCTCGCATCGAGCCCTGCTCCGCATTCGAAGCGATCGTGGCGATGCTGCCGAGTACCGTCGCGCAGCTGCCGGCGGCGTCGAATGACGACTGCGACCGCATGGTGGCGCTGGCCGAGACGCTACCGACCTACGTGCTACACCTCGGCACTGATACCCGCGGGATTCCGTCGGCGCTCACCACGCTGTTGAACGGGTGACGGCTGTCCCGTGAACACTTCCGTCAGCGTCGTCATCCCGGCCCACAACGCCGTCCGGTTCATCGGTCAGGCCCTCGAGAGCGTCTTTTTGCAGCGTGAGGCCGCCGCGGACCTCGATCTCGACGTGATCGTGGTGGACAACGCCTCGACAGACGCCACCGGCGACTGCGTGCAGCGAGACTTCGGCTCGACGGTACGGCTCGTGCACGAGCCCAAGCCCGGCGCGGCCTGTGTCCGAAATACCGGCATCGCCGCCGCGACGGCCCCGCTCATCGCCTTTCTCGACGCCGACGACCTCTGGCTGCCGGGAAAGCTCGCGGAGCAGTGCGCGGCGCTCGCGGCTCTCCCCGACGCGTCGCTCGTGTTCTGCCACGGCGCGGAGTTCTCCGACGCGCCAGCCGCTTATCCGTGCAATCCAGAAGCCCGTCCATTCGTTCACCCATCCGGTCTGCTCGCCCGCCGCGAGGTGTTTGACATCGCAGGGCCGCTCCCGGAATTTCGCTGCGGCGAGTTCATCGCCTGGTATGGCTGGACACAGACGCTCGGGCTCACGTCGCTCGTCGTGCCCGGCTCGTTCGTCCGCCGCCGCGTGCACAGCGACAACACCACCCGCAATCGTCAGGGCCTCGCCGAATACACGCAGGCGATGCATTGGCTGATGGAACGCCGCCGCGCGCACGCCGCGGCCGACGCCGGACCCGGAGCCACCGGCCGATGAACGACGCCACACTGCTGGTGCAGGCGATTCTGGCCCGCTCCGCCGACGCGGCGGCCGCAGCGTGGCGACAATGGCGCCGCGACGTCGACGTGCAGAAGCTCTCGTGGTCGGCGCTCCATCTCCTGCCGGTTCTCGGTCACGATCAGCTGCAGCCGTGGCTCATAGGCGATCCCGACGCCGGGATTCTCATGGGCATCGTCCGCCGCGGCTGGACCGAAGCCCAGATGCGTCGACAGGTGCTGCAGGAATGCACGTCCCTGCTCGAAGCCGGCGGCGTGGGGCCGGTCATGGTGGCCGGGCCCTCAGCGGTGTTCCTGCGAAACCAACGACCGGGCTCCGTGCGGCCGCTGACGGCGATCCACCTTGCCGTTCCACGGCACCAGCAGGCGGCTGCCCGCGAACTCCTCCAAGCATCCGGCTGGGTTCTCGAAGGCACCGCTCCCGCATCGAAGGCGCTCGACTGGGTGCGCTACACAAAGTTCCTGCGAAACGGGATCTCACTGCAACTGCTCTGGCGAGACCTGCCCGTCGGGCCCTGGCGGGCGCGTCGCTGCGAGGCCGATCTGTTCGCCAATGCCGAGTCCGTCACGCCGGCGGAGCACCTCATGCTCTCGATCCTCACCCCGACAATGGCCGACGATTCGTTGATCCCCTGGCAGGTCGATGCGTCGCTCGTCGCGCTCACGGCTCAACAGTGGGAGTCGTTCCGGGAACGCGCCACACGCTACGCACCGGCGGCGTTCGATCGACTGGCGGAACTACGACTGGCCGGCCTGCCGGTGCCGGCCATGCGGTCGCCCAGTCGGTGGGCGGGCCGTGTTGAAACGCTCGTGCATGGAGCGGCACGGAGTCTGGTCACTCGGGCCAGCAGACTGCGATCGATCGCTCGCACTCAACCTTTGCGTCCCCCTGCGTCCTCGACCGCCGCGCACCCATGACACCGAAGCCGTATTGCCTTTTCGTCACGTCATTTCTGCCGTATCCCACGGGGGGTGGCTCCGCGATGCGGGCGAGCATCGCCCTCGAAGTGCTGTCGTCGCACTTTTCCGTGATCGTGGTGCAGCCGGAACTATGGGCCCGCCGCGAAGGCATCTTCCGCGACGACTGGGTGCGGGCCAACTCCGCCGCGTTTTTTCGAATTCATCCCCACCACGTGCAAGACATCCGGCCGCTGGTGGAGGACTTCCTGGCCGGCGAACCAGGGGGCGCGACACTGGACGTCGTCTATGCCTTCCGGCAGGCCATCGCACCGCTGGCGATCAACTGTTTCAACGCGGCGGGCTCCCGGCCCCGCGTCACGATCCTCGACCTCGACGATGACGAGTGCGCCCACAACGAGCAATTTGCGCCGCTGCACGAAGCCGCTGGCGAAGCGGCCCTCGCCGCTAAGCTCCGGTCCGAGATTGCGACGAAGAAGTTGTTTCTCGCCATGCTGATGCCCCGGTTCAATCATCTTCTGCTCGCCAGTGCGGACGACTGCAGGACCCTGCGATCACGTCATCCAGCTCATTCGTTCGTCCACCTGCCCAATGCCGTCCGCGCGCCCGAATCACCGGCGGCGGGCGTCAACCGCGACCCGCGGTCGATCCTCTTCGTCGGCTCACTTGACTACCTGCCCAACGAAGACGCCGTGGCCTTCTTTGCCCGCTCCATTCTGCCGCTGATCCGGGAGCGAGACGATCGCATGACATTCCGCATCGTGGGTGTGGGCCAGTCGGAGTCGATCGCTGCGGTCAGACGTTTCCCGGGCGTGCGTCTGATCGGTGCTGTGCCGGATCTTGTCCCCGAGTACGCCTCCGCCGGCATGCTCGTGGTGCCACTGCGGGCCGGCAGCGGCACCCGCATCAAGATCCTGGAGGCGTTCCAGCATCGCACTCCCGTCGTCTCAACGACCAAGGGCGCCGAAGGACTCGCGGTGACCAACGGCGAGCACCTCCTGATTGCCGACACGCCGGAGGAGTTTGCCGCCGCCTGCCTGCGGCTTTCAAGCGACGATGACCTCTGCCGACGGCTCACGGAGAAAGCCCACGCGTGGGTCGTGCAGCACCACTCCATTGACACGGTACGCCGGATCCTGAGCGAGTGCTGGGGAGCTCCGAGCATCGATTCGCCCGGACCTCGCCACTGAAGGCACACCATGCTAAACCGGTTGTCGCAAATCCTCGGCCTCGGATCGCAGACTGAGCGGGTGCTCGTGGGGACGCACCACAAGTGCGGAACGGTCTGGATGAAGGACATTTTTTCGGCCGTGTGCGATCACCTGTCGCTCGTCTTCTACATGGGCGAGCAGCAGCATCTGCCGCGCCGATACGACCTGTTTTTTCAGGATCACAGCAGATTCCGAGTCTCCAGCTTAGTCGGCGCACACCGGGGGTTGCACCTCATCCGCGATCCTCGCGATCTCTTGATATCGGGCGCTTTTTATCACGAGCGGGACACCGGCGAACCATGGCTCACAGCCCCCGACCCGCAGTTCCAAGGCCTGAGCTATCAGCAGATGCTCGCCGGGTTGCCTTCTCTGGAGGAAAAAATCCGGTTTGAGATGCTGCATATTGGTGGAGCGACCATTCGCGACATGCTGGCGTGGGACTACGGGTGTCCGCAGTTCTACGAGGCGAAATACGAGGACCTGATCGACGACGTGGAAGTACGTCAGTTCCGGGACATCTTCACCTTTCTCGGATACCCGGAAGATCAGATGGACGCACTGCTCCAGATCGCCTTCAACGGCAGCCTGTTTTCAGGCCGCGTGAATGGGCACGTCCGGTCCGGCCAGCCGCGGCAGTGGCAGTCGTGTTTCACGAAGCCGTTGCACCGCCAGTTCCTCGAACACTTCGGCGATGCGCTCGTCCGCCTTGGCTACGAGCAGAACGACCAGTGGTGCCCGTAACAGGTCCGGCGACGGGGCGACGTCGTTCGCGCGCCGTGCTCCGCTTCTTCGTCCGCGGTCGGTGGTGTGTCGATCGTGCCGTGTCAGGTGGCAGATCGATTCGCATGGTTGGTGGAACAGGCAGCGGCGAGGCTGATCGAGGGTGGGCGTCTCGCTTGGGACGTCAACACGTGGGCCATAGTCTGGCGTGATCAGCCGGGGCGACGGCGTGCCGTCTCATCCCGTGCCCTCACGCGAAGCGCCCTTGGTGCGTCGTTGAGACACGTCAGCCGCTTTGTGAACCCTGCGGCGTGGATTCGTCCGTGTGGTGCGGTTACGCACACGCGGACGTCAGGCGATCAAGCGGTAGCGTTCACGAGCCTGCGGATCACATCTC
>CAIUOO010000492.1 GCA_903900795.1 uncultured Gemmatimonadota bacterium
GTGCCGTCGTGAGGGCGCCAAGCTCTTTCTGAAGGGCACCAAGTGCTTCACCGAGAAGTGCCCCGTTGAGCGTCGTCCGTACGCCCCGGGTCAGCACGGGCAGGCCACGGCGCGTCGCAAGAAGGCGTCCGAGTTCTCCAAGCAGTTGCGCGAGAAGCAAAAGATCAAGCGCATCTACGGCATCAGCGAGAAGCAGTTCCGCAACACGTTCGATCGGGTGGCGTCCGCGCCGGGCATCGCCGGTCACAACCTGTTGGCCGCGCTCGAAACGCGCCTCGACAACGTCGTGTACCGCATGGGTTTCGCGCCCAGCCGCAAGGCCGCACGCCAGCTCATCCGTCACCGTCACATCGAGGTCAAGGGTCGCTTGCTGGACATCCCGTCGTACCAAGTGCGTCCGGGCGAAGAAGTACGCGTCAAGCAGTCGTCGCGTGAACTCGTGCTCGTGATGTCGGCCATGGAACAGGCCGCGCGCGGTGCCTCGCTCTCGTGGATCGCGGTCGACAAGGAGTCGTTCAGTGGCCGCGTGCTCGAGAAGCCGCAGCGTCAGTCGATTCCGTTGGCGGCGCAGGAACAGCTCGTCGTCGAACTGTACTCCAAGTAACACCTGCTGCTCAGCTGATGGAGCGCGCCGTTCGTGGCGTGGTCCCTCAGCGGTCGGGGCCCGAACCCCTCTACGGGGCTACCGCGCGTTCGGGGCGGGGTAGCGCGTCATCGGCGAACAACGCCGGTGTGACCTCTTCAAATTTTCGAACTACATGGCAACGATCGATCTCTCAGGGCTGGTTCGTCCGCAGCTTGTCGAAGCGACCAAGCGCGAGGACACGCCCAATCTGGCCGAATTCCGTCTGCAGCCGCTCGAACGCGGCTTCGGACACACGCTGGGCAACGCGATGCGCCGACTGCTCCTGTCGTCGCTCCGTGGCTCCGCCGTATGGGCGTTCCGTATCGACGGTGTGGTGCATGAGCACCAGACCATCGGCGGCGTCGTGGAAGACGTGCACCAGATCATCGGTAATCTCAAGACGCTCACGCTGGCGCTCCCCGACGATGTCGAGCAGACCGTGCTCCGCATCGCCAAGTCGGGCCCCGGCACCGTCACGGCCGCCGACATACAGGTCAGCGGTGGAGCCCGGGTCATCGACCCGACGCATCACCTCTTCACCATCACCGACGAGCGCGACTTCAACGTCGAACTCTACGTGAACAAGGGTCGCGGTTACATCGAGAGCGATCAGCATCCCGCCGACAAGAATCTCTCCGTCGACGTGGTGCGCATCGATGCCATCTACAGCCCGGTGCGTCGCGTCAACTTCGCCGTCTCGGAGACGCGCGTCGGACAGCGTACCGACTACGACCGCCTCACGCTCACCGTCGAAACCAACGGCACGATGTCGCCCGAGGAAGCGGTAAGCTACGCGGCGGCCCTGGCCCAGACCCATTTCCAGTACTTCGTGGGCTTCGGGTCGTCGGCCTCTGCACAGCCTGGCGCGGGTGGCGACGGCTCCAACAGCGACGCGCTCCGCCTGGCCGAACTGTTCCGCACTCCGATCGACGATCTCGAACTCTCGGTTCGCTCGGTCAATTCACTCAAGAACTCGAACATCCGCTCGCTCGGCGATCTGGTTCGCCAGACCGAGGCGCAAATCCTTCAGGTCAAGAAC
>CAIUOO010000493.1 GCA_903900795.1 uncultured Gemmatimonadota bacterium
ACCTATCAGGAACAGGTGATGCGCTTGGCCCAGGTGCTGGCGGGCATCTCGCTGGCCGAAGCGGACGTGCTGCGAAAGGCGGTGGGAAAAAAGGACGCGGAGCTGATCAAGAAGGAGCTCGGCAAGTTCGTGACCAAGGCTGTCGCGAAGGGGTACGATCCGAAGATCATCGACGAGCTGTCAGGGCAGATCGAGACGTTCGGGCGTTACGGATTCAACAAATCCCACAGCGTAGCGTACTCCGTCGTCGCGTACCACACGGCCTTCCTGAAGGCGCACCATCCGGCCGAGTTCATGGCCGCGTTGCTGTCGTCGAACATCGGGAAGACCGAAGAAGTCATCAAGTACATTGCCGAAGCGCGCGAAATGCAGATCGAGGTGCTCGCGCCCGATGTGAACGAGTCGGGGTGGCGCTTCACGGTGGTGGGTGACAAGCGCGTGCGCTTTGGGCTGGGCGCCATCCGGAACGTGGGCCGGGGCGCGATCGACTCGCTGATCGCGGCCCGTGAGGAAGGCCCCTTCACGTCGCTGTACGATCTCTGTTCCCGGGTCGACCTCCGTGTCTGCAATAAGCGGGTGTTCGAGGCGCTGATTGCCGCCGGGGCCTGCGACGGATTGGGCGGACACCGGGCGCAGCTGCTGGCCGCCCTTGACCACGCCATCAACGAGGCGTCGCTTCGCCAGGAAGAGACGGCCAAGGGACAGGTGTCGCTGTTCGGCGACCTGCTGGGCAGTGATGCCGACGACGCCCCGGGGTCGACCAACGGCGGCTCGCCGCCGCCGTTGCCGTCGGTGCCCGTGTGGAGCGAGAGCGAGCGGCTCACCCGCGAAAAGGAGCTGCTGGGGTTCTACATTTCCGGCCATCCGCTGGAGCCATACCGAACAGAGTGCGAACTGTTTGCCAGCAGCACCGTGGCGCAGCTGGGCAACTGGACCGGCGATGCGGTCACGATCGGTGTGGTGATCACGGCGATCAAGAAGCAGATTTCCAAGCGATCGGGCGCCGAGTTTGCCCGGTTGACAGTTGAGGATTTTTCCGGATCTTCCGAAGTGCTGGTTTTCCCGGAGGCGTGGGCGGTGATCGCCGAACGTGTCCGGCCCGATGTGCCGCTCCTGCTCAAGGGGGGCTATTCGCGGAAGGACCAGGGCGTCGAGAATGCCACGTTCATCGTTGACACGGTCACACGCTTCGCGGAAGTGCGGGCCAACGGTGAGCTGGCAGTTGCAATCGACTTGAGTCGGGAGCTGGATCTGGCTCCCGGTGTGATGGACGACGTGCGGGCGAGTGTCGAGGCGCATGAAGGCTCGGCTCCGCTCGAACTGCGGTGGGACGATGGAACCGGACGCATCATTCGCTTCCGGTCGAAATCCCTTACCGTGGCGGCGTCGCCCGCCATCTTATCCGATCTTCGCGCGCTGCTTGGCGCTGATCGTGTGCGCCTTGTGCGTGCCGGCAGCTAACGAGCGCGGCGTCCCTTTTCCAGGATTGTCATGGCTGCTGCCCCGGTTCTCGAGTTCGAGCGTCCTCTGGCGGAGCTCGAAAAGCAGATCGAGGAGCTGAAGCGACTCGCGTCCGACCGTTCA
>CAIUOO010000494.1 GCA_903900795.1 uncultured Gemmatimonadota bacterium
GCCACGTTCGAACTGGGACGCGGCACGTCCATCTGGATCGGCGCCGCGATCGTGCTGGCGTACTCGGTGTCCGGCGGGATTCTGGCGGGCATCTACAACGACGTTTTTCAGGGCATCCTGATGGCCGTCGCGTCGGCACTGGTGTTCCTGTTCGCGCTGCACAGCGGCGGCGGACTGGAGGCGATGTCGCGCACGATCATGCTGCACGATCCGGCCATTCTGGCCCCCTTCGGCAAGCTCACGCCGCTGGCTGCGCTCTCGTTCTTCTTTGTGTTTGGCCTGGGGGCGCTCGGGCAGCCGCACGTGGTGCACAAATTCTTCATGCTGCGCGATCCCCGGAAGCTCAAGTGGTTTCCGCTGCTCATGACGTGCGCGCTGTTTCTCACGTTGCTGCTGTTCGTGGGCGTGGGCCTCGCCATGAAGGCGCTCGTGCTCGCGGGGGGCGCGACGACACTGGCCACGGCCGACGACGCCACGCCCACGTTCCTGCTGCGCTACACACCACTGCCGCTCGCCGCCGTGGTCTTTTCGGCCGTTGCCGCCGCGATCATGAGCACGGTGAACTCCTTCATGAGCATCGGATCGGCCGCCCTCACGCATGACCTGCCGCTGGCCTTCGGCACGCGTGTTGGCGACGAGCTGCGCTGGGGACGGATCTGGACGGTACTGCTCACCGTCGTCGCGGCGCTGATCGCGCAGCAGTCGGGAACACTGGTCGCCTTCCTTGGCATCTTCGGCTGGGGGCTCTTTGCGTCCACGCTGGTGCCGGCGCTCGCGATCGGACTGAACTGGAAGGGAGCTACTCGCGCCGGTGCCATCGCCTCGATTGCCACGGGGCTCGTGATCACACTTGGGCTGGAGTCGCTGGCGTACTTCAGGGTGTTCACGTTTCCAGCGGGTGTGACCGCCACGGCGATCGCGCTGGTGCTGTCGGTGCTGGTGTTCTTCGCAGTCTCGTGGGTCACGCGGGATACCGCGGCGGCGACGCTCGCCCCCGACGTGCGCGCGGTGATGGACGCGTGACGCCTCCGGCGACTGGCGTATCGAGCCCGACGTCGCGAGCATTGGAGATGCTTCTGCTGGCCCGAACGCACTGATGACGCGCCCCGAGCGCCCGCCCGCTCCCAAGCGCGCGAAAAGCGCGCGCCCATCGGCGTCGGCCTCCGCCGAGGCCAAGGCGGCGATCGCGCCCCCGCAGTTCGACTTATTTCCCGTGCGGCCCGTGGTCGACGTGCTCGATCCACGCACCGTGGTGGGCGCACAGACGGGTGTGGAGCATCTGGTGCGCGTGCGTTTACGGCCCAATGATGCGCCCCACCTGATTTTTCACGACCGGCATGGCTGGTACTGCGAGTCACACGGGGCCGCGTGTCATACCGTGCAACTCGCCCGTGACGAAGTGAAATGACGGAGGTTCGACCTGTGGATGCCTGGCCGATCTGGACGCCGTCGGCGGCGGCCGTCGATCGCGCTGCCCTGACGCGGTTCCGGCTCGATCTCCAGTCTCGCGGTGTCGTTGATGCGTCAGTCACCGATGCGCACGCGCTGCAGCGCTGGTCGGTGCAGCATCCCGCGTCGTTCTGGGCCGAGATCTGGCGGGCGGCGGCGATCATGGCCGACGGGCCCGGTGCAGCGGAATCGCCGTGGAGTGACGTGCTGGTGGGCGGCGATCGCATGGCGCCTCCCGACCCCGAGCACGGACCGCGCTGGTTCACCGATACGCGTCTCAACTTCGCGGAGCATCTGCTGCGTCGTCGCGATGCGGGCACGGCGATCGTGTCGTGGAACGAGCACGGGGCGCAGCAACGCCTCAGCTTCTCCGAGTTGGCCGCGCAGGTAGCTGCCACGGCGGCCGCGCTGTCGGCCGCCGGTGTGGGCGTGGGTGATCGCGTGGTGGGCTACCTGCCGAATCTGCCGCAGGCCGTGATCGCGATGCTGGCGGCCACGTCGCTTGGTGCGATGTGGTCGTCCTGTTCGCCCGACTTCGGCACGAAAGGCGTGCTCGATCGGTTCGGACAGATCGCCCCCAAGGTGCTCATCGCCGCCGACGGCTACTGGTACGCCGGCAAGCAGATCGACTGCCTCGAGCGATTGCGTGAGATCGTGGCCTCGCTGCCGTCGTTGGCGGCGGTGTGGGTGGTGCCGTATGTGCACGCCACACCAGCGCTCACGGGCATTCCCAATGCCGTCGCGTTCACCGACGTGCTGCATCAGTACGCTGCGCACCGCGACCCGGCGTTCGTGCGCCTGCCGTTCGATCATCCGCTGTACATCATGTATTCCTCGGGCACGACAGGACTGCCCAAATGCATGGTGCATGGTGCGGGCGGCACCCTGCTGCAGCACTGGAAGGAACTGGCGCTCCACACCGACCTTGGGCCTGACGACGCAATTTTCTACTTCACCACTTGCGGCTGGATGATGTGGAACTGGCTGGTGTCGGCGCTGGCGATCGGGAGCACCATCGTGTTGTACGACGGCGCGCCGCTGGCCCCGTCGGCCGACATTCTGTGGCGCATGGCGGAAGCCGAGCGCCTCGCGGTGTTCGGCACCAGCGCGAAGTATCTCTCGGTGCTGGAAAAGGAGGGGGTGCAGCCGCGCGTGCAGTTCGACTTGTCGTCACTGCGCGCGATTCTCTCCACCGGCAGTCCGTTGGCGGCGCACAGCTACGATTTTGTATACGCGCAGATCAAGGCCGATGTGCGCCTGGCCAGTATCAGCGGCGGCACCGACATCATTAGCTGCTTCGCGCTGGGCGATCCCACCAGCGCCGTGTACCGCGGCGAGCTGCAGATGCGTGGACTCGGCATGGCGGTCGACGTGTTCGCGGACGATGGCACACCGGTGCGCGAGGCGCCGGGGGAGCTGGTGTGCACGAAGCCGTTCCCCAGTATGCCGGTGGCCTTCTGGAATGATCCCCACGGCGCGCTGTACCGGGCGGCGTATTTCGAGTATTTCCCCGGCGTCTGGCGCCACGGCGACTGGGCCGAGCGCACCGTCCACGACGGCCTCGTCATTCACGGACGCAGCGACGCGACGCTCAACCCCGGTGGCGTGCGGATCGGCACGGCGGAGATCTATCGGCAGGTCGAGCAGATTCCCGCGGTGCTGGAGTCACTGGTGATCGAGCAGCGACTCGGCGTTGATGGCGACGATTCGCGGGTGGTGCTGTTCGTGCGCCTGCGCGAGGGCGAACGGCTCACCGACGACGTGCGGCGCGCAATCCGCCAGCGCATCCGTGAACACGCCAGTCCGCATCATGTGCCGAAGGTGATCGTGGCGGTCGCCGATATCCCGCGCACCATCAGTGGCAAGATCACGGAGTTGGCGGTGCGCGAGGTGGTACATGGCCGACCGGTGAAGAACGCCGACGCGTTGGCCAACCCGGCGGCGTTGGCGCTGTTCCGGGACCTCCCGGAGCTCCGGTTCTAGCCCCGGGGGCGGCCGCGGAGGTTATCTTTCAGTATGTGCTATATCCCGCTCGCTAAGGATGAACGGCAACGCGCCTGGATCGGCGCGCTGCCGCGTTCGCATATCTGAGTTCGAGATGGCTGCCCACTGTCGGCACGATTTCGCGTGCCCGACTGTCCATCCATCACCACTGAGGTCTGCTCCATGGCGACGATGACTATCCCCGAACAGGGGATCGCACACGATGCGTTCCCGATCAATGGCACCGACTACGTCGAGTTCTACGTCGGCAACGCCAAACAGGCGAGCCACTACTACCGCTCGGCCTTCGGCTATCAGCTGGTCGGGTACCGCGGCCCGGAAACCGGTGTGCGCGACCGCGCCAGCTATCTCCTGCAGCAGGGGAAGATCCGCCTCGTGCTCACGACGGCGCTGAGCCCCGACTCGCCCATCGCCGCGCACGTGCACCAGCACGGCGACGGTGTGCGCGACTACGCGCTCTGGGTCGACGACGCCCGCGCCGCCTATGCGATCGCGGTCGAACGTGGCGCCATTGCCATTCAGGAGCCGCAGGTCTTCAGCGATGCACACGGTGAAGTGATCATCGCCGCGATCGGCACCTATGGGGACACGATTCACTCGCTCGTGGAGCGTCGCAACTATCGTGGCTTCTTTCTGCCGGGCTTCCGCGAAATGTCGCCGCGCTATCAGCCGGACAGTGTGGGCCTCAAGTACGTGGACCACTGCGTGGGCAATGTCGAGTTGGGGCAGATGAACCGTTGGGTGCAGTACTACGGGGACGTGATGGGCTTCCGCAATCTCATGACCTTCGACGACGACGACATCAGCACCGAGTACTCGTCGCTCATGTCGAAGGTGATGGCCAACGGGAATGACAAGATCAAGTTCCCGATCAACGAGCCGGCGTCGGGCAAGAAGAAGTCGCAGATCGAAGAGTACCTCGATTTCTACGGCGGACCCGGTGCGCAGCACCTGGCGCTCGCCACCGACGACATCTTGGCCACCGTCACCGCGCTGCGCGATCGTGGCGTGGAATTCCTGTCGGTGCCCACGTCGTACTATGCCGAGTTGCAGGAGCGTGTGGGGACGATCGACGAGGACATCGACGCGCTGGCCGCGCTTGGCATTCTGGTGGATCGCGATCCCGACGGGTACTTGCTGCAGATCTTCACGAAGCCCGTGGAAGATCGCCCCACGCTGTTCTACGAAATCATCCAGCGGAAGGGTGCCAAGAGCTTCGGCAAGGGCAACTTCAGGGCGCTGTTCGAAGCCATCGAACGCGAACAGGAACTGCGCGGTAACCTCTGAGGAATTTATGCCGTTTTACCATCAGCTGGGCTCCGTGCCGCGCAAGCGTCACATCGTGTTTCGCCGTCCCGATGGCGGATTGTACGCCGAGGAGTTGATGGGGCACGAGGGGTTCGTGGGAACCTCGTCGCTGCTCTATCACACGCACCCGCCCACCACGTACAAGTCGGCACGCAAGGTGCGCGACTTCGTGCTGGAAGCCGATACCGAAACCTCGCTGCGCCATCGGCACTTCCTCACGTCGCGCGTGACCACTGGTGGGTCGGCCACGCTCGATCGCCTGCCGCTGCTGTTCAACAGCGACATCGTGATGCTGTATGTCGAGCCCGACACCAACGACACGCACTTCTACCGCAACTCGCAGGCGGATGAAGTGGTGTACGTGGTCGAGGGCTCGGGGGTGCTGGAGTCGGTGTACGGCGAGCTGCCGTACAAGTCGGGCGATTACGTGGTGATTCACCGCAACATCACGCATCGGTGGCGGCATGCCCTGGCCGCCGGCGCCACGAAGCTGTTGGTGATGGAGAGCCGCGGTCATGTCCGCGTGCCCTCGCGCTATCGCAACAACTTCGGGCAGATGCTCGAGGGCGCGCCGTTTTCGGAGCGCGACATCCGCCGTCCCATGCAGCTCGCGCCGCGCGACGAGATGGGAGACTTTCCGATTCTCGTGAAGCAGTACGATGCGCTCAACGAACTCGTGCTCGATCACCATCCGTTCGACGTCGTGGGGTGGGATGGTTACTTCTATCCGTGGATCTTCAACATCCACGACTTCGAGCCCATCGTCGGCCGCATTCATCAGCCGCCCCCGGTGCACCAGACTTTCCAGGGCGACGGCTTCGTGATCTGCTCGTTCTGCCCGCGCCCGTACGACTTCGATCCACAGGCCATTCCGGCGCCGTACAACCACAGCAACGTGGATTCCGACGAAGTGCTGTTCTACGCGTCGAGCGAGTTCATGAGCCGCAAGGGCATCGAGTACGGGTCCATCACGCACCATCCCGACGGCTTGGCGCACGGCCCGCATCCGGGGCGCACGGAGGCCTCCATCGGGGCGAAGTACACCAACGAACTCGCCGTGATGATGGACAGCTTCAAGCCGCTCAAGATCGCCAAGCTCGCCATGACGATCGAGGATCCGGCGTATCACAAGAGCTGGATCGAGGCGCAGCACGCGCAGTACAGTCCGCCCACGTCGTAATTCCGCACCGACCTTTCGCCGTACTGTCATGCCGCGCCTGTCTCAACGATTTTCGTCCTTTCCCGCCTATCCGCTCGCGCATATTCCGGCGCGCAAGAAGGCGCTGATCGAATCCGGGGTCGATGTCATCGATCTCGGTGCAGGGGACGCCGATCTCGCGCCGCCTGCTGCCGCCGTGACGGCACTCCAGCAGGCGGCCGAAGTGCCTGCCATGCAACGCTACGGATTCGGGTTGGGGCTGGTGCGTTACCGCGAGGCGGTCGCCGCCTGGATGCACACGCGCTTCGGACAGCGCGTGGATCCCATCACCGAGGTCGTGCCGTTGCTGGGCAGTAAAGAAGGACTCGCCCACATCGCGTTTGCCTTCGCCGGCCCCGGTGACATTGCGATCATTCCCGATCCGGCCTATCAGGCGTACCTCGGCGGTACGCTGCTCAGCGATGCCACACCGTACGTGTACGCGCTGCGGCCGCGCACGAACTTTCTGGTGGACCTCGACGAGATCCCCACCGACGTGCTGGCACGCACACGGATTCTGTACCTCAATTATCCGAACAACCCGACGGCGGCCATTGCCCCGCGCGACTACCTCGAGCGGGTGGTCGAGGTGTGCCGGGAACGCGACATTTTGTTGGTGTACGACAACGCGTACTCCGAGATGGGCTTCGACGGCTACGTGCCCCCCAGCATCTTCGAGATCGATGGCGCGCGCGACGTGGCGATCGAATTCCATTCGTTGTCGAAGACGTACAACATGACCGGCTGGCGCTGTGGCTGGGCGGTTGCGAAGCCGGAGATCGCCACCGCGCTCGCCAAGGTGAAGGCGTTCACCGACACCGGGCAGTACATGGGCATTCAGGCGGCCGGTGTGGCAGCCATCGAGAGTTGGGCGGAGTTCGTGCCGCAGAACGTCGCGGTGTTTCAGTCGCGCCGTGATGCCGCCGTCGCGGCGTTCCGTGCCAACGGTTTCGCCGCCGACGTGCCGACTGCCACGATGTATCTCTGGATGCCGTTGCCCGAGGGGATCGCCAGTGCGGCGTTCGCCGATCGGCTGCGTGAAGAAGCCGGCGTCATCGTACTCCCCGGCTCCGGGTTCGGGGCCGGCGGGGAAGGGTTCTTCCGCATTTCGTTCATCCAGTCCGAGTCGCGTATCGCAGAAGCGGCCAAGCGCGCGGGGACGGTGCTCAGCGCCATGCTGAAGGAATCGGCGTGATTCGTCGCGGCGACCGCACGTGCAGGCGGGGATCGCTGATCGTGTTGGCGATGCTCGCGTGTCGTTCGCCCGCGCCAGTGCCCGCGCCGGCTCCCGCCGTGCCGTCGGCTCGCCCCGAGCCCACGCCTTCCGCGCCGGCGTCGAAGCCAGCCGCCGTCCGCGTGCTTCCGGTGGCCAGCGCCGAGGCGCCGCCGCTGGCGCGCGAGTTCCGCGGCGTGTGGGTGGCGTCGGTGGCCAACATCGACTGGCCGTCCAAGCGTACGCTCTCCACCGCCGAACAGCAGGCGGAGCTCATTGCGCTCCTCGATCGCGCGGCGGCGCTCAAGCTGAACGCGGTGCTCTTCCAGATCCGTCCGGCGGCCGACGCGTTGTACGCGTCCAAGCTCGAACCGTGGTCCGAATACCTCACCGGTGCCCAGGGGCGCGCGCCCGTGCCGTACTGGGATCCCCTGGCGTTTGCGATCAAGGAAGCGCACGCGCGCCACCTCGAACTACACGCCTGGTTCAATCCGTATCGGGCACGGCACACCGACGCCAAGTCGCCGCTGTCCAAAACGCACATTGCCCGCACGTCGCCC
>CAIUOO010000495.1 GCA_903900795.1 uncultured Gemmatimonadota bacterium
CGCCGATGAGGGCTTGTGCTTATCCGTGTGGGTTCCGTCCATCGGTGTGATCCGTGTTCCGGCTGTTACGGGGCTCGCCGATTGGTCCGTCCGCGGCGGCGAGATCGTGAACAGCCAGAACACGGAGACCACGGATGACACGAAAACCACACGGATACGCGGGGTGTGCGACCGCGGATGGTGCCTCCCGCCGATGAGGGCTTGTACTTATCCGTGTGGGTTCCGTCCATCGGTGTGATCCGTGTTCCGGCTGTTACGGGGCTCGCCGATTGGTCCGTCCGCGGCGGCGAGATCGTGAACAGCCAGAACACGACGCGTTACGTTGCGAAACGACGCAGTCGCAAACTGTTCGAGACCACACTCACCGAGCTGAAGGCCATGGCCGCACTGGCCAGGATAGGACTGAGCAGCAGCCCGAACGCCGGATACAACACACCCGCGGCCACCGGAATCCCGATCACGTTGTATACGAACGCCCAGAAGAGATTCTGTTTCATCGTGCGCATGGTGCGCCGCGACAGCGCGATCGCCTGGGCCGCAGTGCGCAGATCGCCGCGCATGAGCACGATGTCGCCGGCTTCGATCGCGATGTCGGTGCCGGTGCCGATGGCCATGCCGACGTCGGCCTGTGCCAGCGCCGGGGCGTCGTTGATGCCGTCGCCGATCATCGCCACCACGCGGCCCAGCGATTGCAAGCGCGTGATCTCGGCCACCTTCCCGGCCGGCAACACGCCGGCCACAACGCGATCGATGCCGGCCAGGCGGGCCACCGCGCCGGCGGTGCGCTCGTTGTCGCCGGTGAGCATCACGACCTCGAGCCCCATGGCATGAAGCTGCGCGATCGCGTCGCGCGAGCTGTCCTTGATGGGGTCGGCCACCGCGATCACACCCGCGAGCACCCCATCCACGGCCACGAACATCGGCGTCTTGCCATCGCCGGCGAGGCGTGCGACCTGCTCCTGCAGCGCTGCGATGCTCACCGCGTATTGGGACAGTAGTTCGGTGTTGCCGACGACAATGGCGTACGAAGTGCCGGATATGGTCACGACACCGATCGCGCCGCGGCCGGTGATCGATTCGAAGGTTTCCGGCTCCGTCGGGGTAAGTCCGCGATCCTTCGCCTGCCGCACGATGGCATCGGCCAGCGGGTGTTCGCTGCGTGACTCGAGCGACGCGACCAGTTGCAGGAGGTCGGCCTCACGGTGGGCAAAGGCGCCGCTCGGCGCCAGCACGATGTCGGTGACCGCTGGCTTCCCCTGGGTGACGGTGCCCGTTTTGTCGAGCACCACGGTGGTTACATCGCCGGCCCGCTGCAGCGCTTCGCCACCCTTGATCAGCACGCCGAGCTCGGCCCCTTTGCCGGTGGCCACCATCACGGCGGTGGGCACGGCGAGCCCCATGGCGCAGGGACAGGCGATGATCAGCACGGCCACGGACGCCGCGACGGCGCGAACCGCCGGCGCCTGCTCCGCCGTAATGAACCACACCACGAACGTCACGACCGCAAGCGACAAGACGACGGGCACGAAGATGCCAGAGATGCGGTCGGCGAGTCGCTGGATCGGTGCGCGCGACCCTTGCGCGTCGCGCATGAGCCTTACGATCTGCGCGAGCACGCTGTCACCGCCGAGGGTGGTGGCGCGATACCGGAAGGCACCGGTGGTGTTCATGGTGCCACCGATCACGCGGTCGCCAACACCCTTGGTCACCGGCATCGATTCACCGGTGAGCATGCTTTCGTCCACCGCGCTGGTGCCGACGAGGATCTCGCCGTCCACCGGGATCCGTTCACCGGGGCGCACGATGACGGTGTCGCCGGCGATCACGGACTCAACGGGGACGTCGAGCTCGGCCTGGTCGCGGTGCACACGCGCTGTTTTCGGCTGCAAATGCACGAGGGCCCGCAGTGCCGACGACGTGCGCTGTTTGGCGCGTGCCTCGAACATGTTGCCGGCGAGAATCAGCGCGATGATGAGGACGACCGCTTCGTAGTACACATCGGGCGCCACGCCGCGGCTGATGAAGAAGTCCGGTACGACGGTGGCCACCAGCGAGTACAAA
>CAIUOO010000496.1 GCA_903900795.1 uncultured Gemmatimonadota bacterium
ACTCCCTAGGAAGCAGGGGGGAGGGTATCAGGAAGGAGGAAGCAGGTGAACCGCGCGTGGTTCCTGCCTCCTGCCCCCTGATACCCTCCCCCCTGCTTCCTAGGGAGTTTGCAGTTGCGTGCTATCGAGTTCGCACCATCACTCGTACGACCCGTTCAACTCCAATCTCCACGTGATCGGCATGTTCGGATCCAGCGAGTCGCGCACCGAGCAGTACTTCGTCACGGCCAACTCGATCGCGCGTTCCGCATGCACGCGTTCCACGCCGGCGCCGATGATGTGGTAGATCAGCTCGATCTTCGTGATGCGGCCGGGCGTACCGGCAAAGCGCTCACCGACCACGTCGACCGACATCGCACTCATCGGCGTTCGACGCTTCTCCAGAATGTCGACGACGTCGACGCCCGTGCATCCCGCCAGGGCGCAGAGCAGCGTGTCAACGGGAGACGGGCCCCGCTTGCCCGATGAGTCCATCGTGATCGCCGGCCCACCGGACACGCGGACGCCTTCAAACACGTGATCGCCCGACCAGGTCACCTGCACGGTCGCCGGCGGCTTACCCGCGACCGGCATCGCGGTGGTGTTCTGCAGTGGCTCGGTGCTCATTACGGCTCCCCCCCTTGGCGTATGGGCGCGCGGACGGCGTTGCCCCATTCCGTCCACGACCCGTCATAGTTGCGAACCTTCGCGAAGCCCAACAGGTACGTCAGTACGAACCACGTGTGCGAGGAGCGCTCGCCGATCCGACAATAGGTCACCACGTCGTCACCGCGCGCGAGCCCCAGCTCGCCTTCGTAAATGGCGCGCAGTTCCTCGACCGACTTGAATGACCCGTCGGCCGCCGCAGCACGGGCCCACGGCATGCTGCGGGCGCTCGGAATATGTCCGCCGCGCAACGTGCCTTCCTGCGGATAATCGGGCATGTGCAGCTTCTCGCCCGTGTACTCTTGCGGCGAACGCACATCGACCATCGGCTTGCCTGCCTGCATATGCGCGCGCGTGTCATCGATGAAGGCACGAATCGCGACATCGTTGCGCTCGCGCGCCGTGTACGCCGTGGCCGGGAACGACGGTACGTCGGTGGTCGTCGGCCGGTCTTCGGCCAGCCACTTGGCGCGACCGCCATCGAGCACGACGGCGTTGCCGAAGCCGAACAGCTGGAACACCCAGAACGCATAGGTGGCCCACCAGTTATTCTTGTCGCCGTAGAACACGACCGTCGTGCCGTCGTCGATGCCCTTGGCGCGCAGCAACGACTCGAACGCGTCGCGCGCGATGTAATCCCGCTCGACCTGATCGTTGAGGTCGATATGCCAGTCCAGCTTCTGCGCGCCGGGGATGTGCTCCACGCTGTACAGGAGCACGTCCTCATTGCACTCGAGGAGGCGTAGCGACGGGTGGTCGAGGTGCGCCGCCAGCCACTCGGTGCTGACGAGGCGTTCGGGGTGCACGTAGCCCTTGGCGGCGACGAGCGGATCCGGGGTGTCGGGCAGTGCGGACATTGAAGACATGCATGGAGGCTAGCGACCGGGGCCATGGGTCGCGAGGGGCGATCGCGGCCGGCCGGTGTGCGCTACATTCCATCATGCTCTCCGTCATCGGATCCGCCATTGCGTATCGATTGTTCGACGTGGGATACGCCATTGATCTCGAACGGGCGCTCGCCCTGCTCTCGGCCAGCGCTCCTGAACGCGTCCGCCCCATCCGTGGCGAGGGGCAGGCGCTCCAGATCAGCAATCCACCGATTACGGTCTGGCTTGGCAGTGATGTCCTCGTGGTCGGCGAGGTGGTCCACGAGGTCGAGCTCTCGGCACGCATCTTCGATTTTGGCGTCGTGTCGATCCGCGTGCGGGTGCGCACCACCGGGGCCTGCTCCTGGGAAGAGTTCACGGCCTTCGGCCAGCGACTCGAGCGCCATCTCGGGATCACCGCGTTGGTGCAGGCGCAGTTGACCGTGCTCTGCGAGCGCATGCAGCCGGCCATCGAGCGGCCGGCGGTGGCCGACGTCCACGAGGACTATACGGTCTTCCGTATCACGCGGATCACCGATGATCAGGGTACCCCGCTGTCCGCGGCGGCCCTCGCCTCGCTGGATGTCGCGCCGCTCTTGCTCAACGAAGCCCGCCCGCTCAGCGCCGAAGCGCGACGCGAGCTGTTGCCGCATCGGTTCACCTACTACGGTGACGACCTCGCCCTGCTGACCTGGGAGAGCGCCCTCGTCGTCGAGCCCCGAGAGGAGGACACCGACCTGCAGTACATCCTCGAGTTCGCGAACGCGCAACTGCTCGAGCTGCGCTACTACGACGCCCAACTCGATGCGGAACTGCCCAGGCTCTACGACGCGATAGAAGCGGCGCGCGCGCGGCGATCGGTATTTCCCGGCCGCCGGTTCGCCGCGCTGCTGTCACGCTTGCAGGCGCAGGTGGCTGACTCCACCGAGTTGGTGGAGCGGGTGGAGAACGCCCTCAAAGTCACCGACGACGTGTATCTCGCCCGGGTGTATTCCGCCGCGCTTGAGTTGTTTCGGGGGCGGGCGTGGCGGGCCGGGATCGACCGCAAGCTGGCCATCCTACGCGAGACCTACGCCATGCTGAACAGCGAGGCGATGGCACTGCGCAGCGAGACGCTGGAGATGGCCATCGTCTTGCTGATCGTCGCCGAGATCGTGATGGCGCTTCTGCGGGACTGATGAGCATCGCGTAGGTTAGGAACATGCAACGCGGCAGCGCACCCGAGATGGAGCCGTACGCCCGGCACGTGCTGGTGTGTACCGGCAACTTCTGCAGTGAGAATCGCGCCGGCCGGGCGATTTATGCGCGCCTGGCGTCGCTGCTGCAACGCGAAGGATTGCTGTTCGGCGTCACGCGTGTGAAGCGCAGCGAAGCCCCGTGCCTCGGCGTGTGCACCGGCGGACCGATCGTTGCCGTGTACCCCGAGGGGGTGTGGTACGCCGGCGTCACCGTCGAACTGCTCGAGCGCATTGTGCTCGAGCACTTGAAGGAAGGCCGCGTGGTCGAGGACGCGGTGTTTCATCGGATGACAGCAGAGTAAGGAGTACGGAGTATGGGGTAGGGAGTCGCGCACTCCGTACCCCGTACTCCTTACCCCTTACCCCTTACCCCTTACCCCTTACCCCTTACCCCTTACCCCTTACCCCTTACCCCTTACCCCTTACCCCTTACCCCTTACCCCTTACCCCTTACCCC
>CAIUOO010000497.1 GCA_903900795.1 uncultured Gemmatimonadota bacterium
CACGCGCGTGACGTGCTGTGCTTCGGTCGCCCACTGGCCGAGCACACCCGAGTACGTGGCGCGCAGCAGCGAGTAGTCGGCCGTCTTGTCGGTGGTCGAGGCCGGCACGACCAGGTCCACGATGCGACGCAGGTTCTTGAAGCCGAGGCGCGTGGACTTCACGGCATCGGCATCACCGATCGCTTCCGACTGCTCGCCGGGATCGACCTGTCCACCACCGAAGCGGTACCAGGGCACGGAGTCCTGCATGCGGGCCCATGTATCGAGCGTGGTCTTCTCGTCTTCCGGCTTCTTCGCGCCGGCAATGGGCGTGTAGCCCCACTGCACCGCGAACCGGTCGTAGGGACCGACCTTCGGTACGAGATCGCCGAGCGGGATGCCGTCTTCGGGCTGCGCGATGTAGTTGAAGCGCGCGTAGTCCATGATCGAGGGCGAGTGGCCCATCTTCGCGACCCACGTCTTGCTGCGGATCGAGTCGACCGGGTACATCGAGCTGCCCTTCATGTTGTGCGGGAAGCCGAGCGTGTGGCCGACTTCGTGCGCGGCGACGAACTGCACGAGCCGTCCCATGAGGGAATCGGGGAACGGGAAGGTCTGGGCGCGCTTGTCGAGATGGCCCACCTGCGCGAAGTACCACTCACGCTGGAGGTCCATGATGTTGTGATACATCTGGACGTCGGCGTCGATGATTTCGCCCGTGCGCGGATCGACCGTGCTGGGTCCGACGGCGTTGGCCACCGGCGACGGCAGCCAGCGGACCATCGCCACCGACGCGTCTTCACCCGAGAAGTCGGGGTCGGTCGGCACGACGCCGGCCACGATGCCCTTGGCGAAGCCGGCCTGCTCAAAGGCGCCCTGCCACTCTTCGATGCCGGCTTTGATCCACGGCTTGAGCCAGTCGGGCGTGGCCGGATCGACGTAGTACGTGATCGGCTTCTTGGGCACGCAGAGGTTTCCGACCTTTTGGTCGGAGCACTCGAGGCGCCAGCGCGAGATATAGCGACGCGGCAGCACGCGCTGCTCGGCTGACCCGAAATCAGTTTTGTTCGGGCCGAAGAACCCGACGCGCGCGTCATTGAAGCGCGGCATCATCGGCACGTCGGGGAGACGCACGATGGAGAAGGTGTACGCTTCGGTGGTGGCCTGCGCACCGCCGAGGTTGAGCCCCGGAATGGCAATACCACCGCCGCCGCCCTGCGGTGTGAACGTCTGCGTGGCGGTCACGTTCACGTTGCGCGTGAAGGTCGCGAACTTTTCGATGTACGAGCGCGACGCATCCACCGCGGCACGCCGTCCGCCGGCGGCGAACTCCTGAATACCACCGGTGAACATGCGCGTCACTTCGACCACGGCCGCACTGTCCTTGCCGTACGCTTCCACATTGAGCGCGGCGATGATCGGATAGAACTCGATCAGCGACATCGCCCGACGCGTGGAGAGTGCGCTGTCCGTGGCGACGTTGTCGTAGTTGATGTCGCGTACGAGAATGCGATTGTCGCGGCGCTCGAAGCGGATGACGCGGTTGGGACCGAGCGTGCCGTTGATACCGATGCCCGCGGGCGTACCAGCGAGGACGGTGGTGACCACGAAATCCTTGCCCACTTCAGCGACGGGGATTTCGAAGTAGAGGCGCGATCCCACCAGATGCACACCGAAGACACCGGTCTTCGTCTTGGCGCGCGGTGTGATCACCGTCGCGTAGGGACGCGGGGCCGGGTCGCCTCCTCCGCCGCCGAGGCCGGCGAGTCCAGCGGCGAGTCCGGCCGGGAGTCCACCAGCGGGAGGCTGACCCGGCGTGGGCTGACCGGGGGTCGGCTGACCTGGCGTGGGTGTGCCATTCTGAGCGGTCGGGCGAGCGGCAGGCGTCGGGGCGGGCGTCGGCTTCTTGGCCGGCTGACACGCTGCGAGCGCCAGCCCTGCCGCGGCCAGCGGGAGGGAGCGAAAGCGCATTGGACCTGATCGGAAAAGGGAGGGGAGCCCGCACATTCGGCGGACTCACCCTTCAGTTTACGGGAGCGCTCGACGGTAGGGGAGTCGAGCGCTCCCGTCTTAGCGCATTTAGTTCTTCGGGTCGAGCATCCTGGCGATCAGGTCACGCGCATCTTCGAGGTGCGCCTTGCTCATGCGGTCACCCGTTTTCGCGATCGCCGTCACCAGCTCGCCATCGAGCGCCCGCATTTCACTCTTCAGGATCGGGCGGAAATCGGCCGTGGTGACCGGGGCCGCCGCACCGCGCGCGCCGGCGGGGGCCTGCTGCGCAGCCGATGCGGCGGGCGGGTTAATCTTGCTCGCCATCGCTTCGAGGTACACGCGCTGCAGACGACGACGGAAGGCATCGATCGGGGCGCCGGTATCGATTTCCTTCCACAAGCCGCGACGGAGATCGGTGAGCATGTCGGCCACCGAGTACACCTCGCTCTTGCTCTTCGCCATCGCTTCCAGTTCGATCATGCGGGCAAGACGGTCGTTGCTGACCACCGCCGCCAGCGAGCGGGCCTGCGCGTTGCCGACGCGGCTCAAGCTGCCGTTCGACTCGATCTTGCGCAGGATGCTCTCGTCGAGCAGCCACGTGGGCGTGGTGTAGGCGTTGTCGAGCAGGAACTGGAGCGCGTCCTTCTGGCGCTTGGGCTCTACGTTCTGCCACACGACGCCCTTCTGGCCCACCAGCTTCTCCTGCTTGTACTCGGCGCCGATGATACGCGCCACGTGCCCCATTTCGGTGGCCCACTGTCCGACGGTGCGGCCGTAGATCTCTTCGAGATCGTCGAACGTGCTGCCGTCCTTCCACGCCGTGGCCGACTCCAGAATGGCCATGGTGCGCTTCAGGTTCTTTACGCCGAGCGCAGTGGCCTTCACGGCATCGGCATCGCCCACGGCTTCCGACTGCTCACCCGGATCGGCACCCTGCGCGCCACCGTCGTTGGCGAAGCGGTACCACGGGATCGTGTCCTGCATCTTCGCCCACTTGTCGAGCGTGGCCTTTTCGGCCTCTGGCGATTTGGCGTTCGGAATCGGCGAGTAGCCCCACATCACGGCGTACTTGTCGTACGGTCCGACCTTCGGGATGAGGTCGTCGAGCGCGATCCCGTCTTCCGGCTGCGCGACGTAGTTGAAGCGCGAGTAGTCCATGAGGGTGGGCGTGTGGCCGTTCTTGGCGACCCACGTCTTCGAGCGCACCGAGTCCACGGGGTACATGGAGCTCGCCTTGAAGTTGTGCGGGAAGCCGAGCGTGTGGCCCACTTCGTGCGCGGTCACGTATTCCAGCAGGCGACCGGCGAGCGAATCGGGGAACGGGAACTTGTGGGTGCGCTTGTCGAGATGGCCGACCTGCGTGAAGTACCACGAGCGCCCGAGGTTCATGACGTTCAGATACGTCTGCACGTCGGCGTCGATGATTTCACCGGTGCGTGGATCCTTGAGGCTCGGCCCCACGGCGTTTTCGGTGGACGACGGGAGCCAGCGCACCATGGCGACGGTCGCGTCTTCGCCGGAGAAGTCGGGATCGTTGGCCGGTGCTTCGGCGGCGACGATGCCCTTGTAGAAGCCGGCGGCTTCGAACGCCACCTGCCAGTCTTCGATGCCTTTCTTGATCCATGGCTTCAACCACGCCGGCGTGGCGGGGTCGAGATAGTACGTGATCGGCTTCTTGGGGACGCAGAGATTGCCGACCTTCTTGTCGGAGCACTCGAGGCGCCAGCGCGAGATGTAGCGCTTGGTTTCCACACGCTGGGTGGCGCCGGAGAAGTCACGCTGCTGCACGCCGAAGTACCCCACGCGGTCGTCGAGCAAGCGCGGCTGCATGGGGATGTCGGGCAGTTTGGCGACGGAGAAGGTGTACTTCTCGGTCGTCGGCGCCGTCGCGGCGGCGGCACCCGGCGCGCCACCACCACCACCACCGGGCGCTCCGCCCTGCGGCGTGAAGCTCTGCACGGCGGTGACGTTCACGTTGCGCGAATACGCGGCGAACCGATCGATGTACGAGCGCGCGGCGTCAACGGTGGCGCGACGACCGAGGGCGGTGTATTCGGCCACGCCGCCGGTGAACATGCGCGTGACTTCGACCACGGCGGAGCTGTCGGCGCCATACGCTTCGATGTTGAGCGCGGCAAGAATCTTCGTGACGCCGATCAGTTCGGCGGCCATGCGCTGTGACGACGCGGTGTCGGCGATGATGTCGCGGTAATCGGCCTCGCGCACGAAGATGCGATTGTCGCGACGTTCGAAGCGCACGAGGTTGTTGCCGCCCTGCGTGCCACGAATGCCGATTTCGTCGGGCGTGCCGGCCAGCGTGGTGACGATGACGTAGTCCTTTCCGAGTTCAGCGCGCGGAATCTCGAAGTAGAGACGGCTGCCGACGGAGTGGACCTTGAACACGCCACTCTTGGTGACGGCGCGCGGCGTGATGACCGTGGCGTAGGGGCGCGGCTGCGGGTCCTGCGCGCCGTTGGCACCCCCTTGGGCACCAGGCTGACTACCGGCCTGGCCGCCACCCTGATTCGGCGCGCCGGCGGGACGACCGCCGGGTGCGGCAGTGGGGGTTGGCGTTGGCGCCGGGGTGGGCGCGGGGGTCGGCTTCGGGGCGCAGGCGCCGAGCACGAGGCCGGCGGCGGCGATCGACAGGGAGGCGTGTCGCATGCGGTTCTGTTCTCTGGGAGGGGACGTGGCCGGGGCGCGTGGTGGCGCACCGGCAGACGCACAATAACGGGGCGTATTGGTGGTTTGCTGACGGGTGGTTCCTGAACGGCCAAAGGCCTAGGAAGCAGGGAGGAGGGTTTCAGGAGGGAGGAGGGAGGTGAGCTGGTTGCCCATCCGGTCCGCCACCGCGAGAATTCCCGCCATGAATCAGCTGCCCATTCCGTCGGTCTCCCCGACCACCGCCGTCGTCGTCGTGTACAGCGCATGATAGACCAGGAGATGTTGAGCAAGGATACGCAGACGCTGGCACGGTTCGGGTACCGGCAGGAGCTGCTGCGACGGATGGGCGGGTTCTCCAACTACGCCATCTCGCTGTCCATCATCTGCATTTTGGCCGGCGGCATCACCTCGTTTCACCTCGGGTTCGCGGCCGCCGGCGGGGCGGGGATCGCGCTGGGGTGGCCCCTCGGCACGCTGCTGGCCATCGGGTTCGCCGCCACGATGGCGCAGGTCGCCTCGGCCTTTCCCACGGCGGGCGGGCTGTATCACTGGGCGTCGCTTCTCGGGGGGCGCGGCTGGGGATGGCTCACGGCGTGGCTCAATCTGTTCGGGCTGGTGACCGTGCTCGGGGCCATCAACGTGGGCACGTACCTATTCATCACCGGCGCGATGCTCCCGTCGCTCGGGGTGGACCTGTCCACGCTGTCCGAGCCCGCGCGGTTCTGGCTGCAGATCGGCGGCGTGGCCGTGATTACCGGCTCGCAGGCGCTGATCAACCATGTCGGGATCCGGGCCACCACGCGGCTCACCGACTTCAGCGGCGTATTGATTCTGGTCGTGGCCGTGGTGCTCACCGTGAGCTTGCTCGTCGCGGCGCCGTCGCTCGATCTGTCGCGGCTCGTGCGCTTCACGAACTACAGCGGTCTGCCCACGTCGGCGCCGGTATGGCCGCGCGGGGAGTCTACCGCGTGGCTGTTCCTGCTCGGGCTGATGCTCCCCGCCTACACCATCACCGGCTTCGACGCCTCGGCACACACGGCCGAGGAAACGGTCAACGCGGCGCACAATGCGCCGCGTGGCATTCTGCGCTCCGTGCTGGTGTCGGGGATTTTCGGATGGGCGATGCTGTGCGCCATCGTGTTGGCGATGCCCGATCTCGACGCCGCGGCGCAGCAGGGGGACCGTGTGGTGGTCTGGACCATCAGCTCGGTGCTGCCGGCGTCGTTCGCGGCGCTGTTGTTCGTGGGTATCGCGGTCGCGCAGTATCTGTGCGGGCTCGCCACGGTCACGTCGGCATCACGCATGATGTTCGCGTTCGCCCGTGACGGCGGGCTTCCGTTTTCCACGAAGATTCGCCGGGTGAGCCCGACGCGCCGGGTGCCGGTGACGGCGATCTGGGTCACGTGCGTGCTCGCGATCGCCTTTACGCTGTACACGCCGGTGTATTCGACGATCACGTCGGTGAGCGTGATCTTCCTGTATCTGTCGTACCTCATGCCCACGGTGCTGGGGCTGCGCGCCTACGGCCGCACCTGG
>CAIUOO010000498.1 GCA_903900795.1 uncultured Gemmatimonadota bacterium
CGGCGCCGGCCGGAACCGCGGGGAGCGCGTCCGTCGATCCGATCGGGGGCGCTACCATCGCCGGGTCGATCATTACGGCCATCGCGTTCCCGGCCACCCCGGCCAACTCGGCCGGCGCGCGGTTTACCACGCCTGGCGTGGTGTACTTCGTGGACAAGCAGCCGCCGCGTACCACGCCCAACCCGTAATCATTAGGGCTGTGCGTCAGCACGGCAGGACGCCAACAGCGACCGCGCACGCGACGAAAGTCCCGTTCGCGGTCGCTGTGCGTTTGGCCCTGTTCATCGCCATGCCGATCGCCCTGCTCAGTGTGCCGCATAGCCTGCGGGCCCAAGTGCTTCGGGGTACGGCACGGTTCGCCGGTGACGAGCGGCCGCTCGATCAGGCCCGCGTGATGGCGTTGCTCCGCGACGGGCGCTCCATCGGTAGCACGGTCACCGATGACCAAGGTCGCTTTCAATTGCGCATCAATGCCGGCGGAAGGCCTTTTGCGATATCCATTACCCTTATCGGCATGGCGCCCACGCATTCCGAAGACATCACTCTGGCGAACACGGACACGCTCGAGGTGAACTTCAGCGTCGTGGAAACAGGTGTCCGCACCGACACGGTGCGCGTGAAATCCACGCCCTCGTTGAACGAGCTTCGCTTGACCGAAGCGAGACGGCGCGGCTGGCGCGTCTTCCCACCGGCCGAGGTCGAAACGCTCAGAGAACGATCGAATTCGTTCGAGGATCTGCTGCGCTCGACCGGGTTTCCGGGGTTCGTGGTGCCCAGTCGGCGCGATGATTGCATCCGCTCCACGCGATACAATCGCTGCCTCACCATCGTGATCGACGGCGTTCCGCTCAGTGGGAGCTATCCCAACATCAACCCGCGAGATGTGTACTTCTTCGCGTTGCTGGGCAAGACGGAGGCGGCCGTCCAGTTTGGCGATCGTACGCCGTGGGGCGCCATCGTTATCTACACGCGAGCCAACGGCGACCGGTAATACACGGGTCGCGCACCATGAGGACGCCGGTAGCGGCGACATCGCACGCGCGCCAAGTTACCGCATGCTTCGATCCATGCGACTTCATGTGCTCGCTGCGCTGTTCATCAGCGCCCCGCCCATCCTCCATGCTCAGGTCCCGGCCGCCGATGCCTCGCGCATGCCGCCACCAGGCTGGGTGGGCTCCCCGAAGCAGTATGACGCGATCAAGACGTCTACTGACCTGATGATCCCCACGCGCGACGGCAAGCGCATGGCGACCGACGTATATCGCCCCGCACGCAATGGGGTGCCCATCGCGCAGCCGCTGCCGGTGCTGCTCAATCGCACGCCGTACAACAAGGCGGCGCTCGCCGAACTGGCGGTGTGGTATGCCGAGCGCGGCTACGTGGTGGCGCTCCAAGACACGCGTGGCCGCTACAAGTCGGAAGGCACGTTCTCGAAAGTGCAGCCCGCCGACGCCACCGACGGCTACGACGTGATCGAGTGGCTGGCCAAACAGCCGTACGCCAACGGCATCGTTGGCATGTGGGGCACGTCGTTTTCCGCGCACACCGAAGCCGGCGCGGCGCAATACAATCCGCCGTCGCTCAAGTCGATGGTGCTCAACATGGGTGGCCTCGCCAACGGCTGGGATCATGGTGTGCGCTACCGCGGCACGTACGAAATGGGACGCCAGCTCACCTGGGCATGGAGCCAGCTGCTGGCCGATGCGCGCTCGCCCGATGTGAAGGCGCTGCTTACGAAGGAAAAAGTCGAAGACTGGTACAGCGTACAGCCCATGCGGCGCGGCCTCAATCCACTCTCGGTCGATTCACAATATGAAGGCTGGTACTTCGACTTCTTCGAGCACGCCGACTACGACGCGTACTGGAAGGACCCCATGCTGGCGTGGGATGAACACTACGGCGAAACATCCGATATCCCCATGATGCACGTGGGTGGATGGTACGACATCTTCACCGCCGGCACGTTCAAGAACTTCACCGAACTGCGCAAGATCAAGAAAACGCCCCAGCGCATCGTGATCGGTCCGTGGACGCATGGCGGCAACAATCGCAGCTTCGCCGGTGACGTGGCCTATGGCGACAGCGCCGCGATCCCCGATTTTCTCACCGACTTTCACCTGCGCTGGTTCGACCATCAACTGAAAGGCGTCGCCAACGGTGTAGACAAAGATCCCGCTGTGCGGGTGTTCGTGATGGGCACGGGTGATGGGCGGAAGGACGCCAATGGGCGTCTGCTGCACGGTGGGTACTGGCGCACAAGCGATGCGTGGCCGGTC
>CAIUOO010000499.1 GCA_903900795.1 uncultured Gemmatimonadota bacterium
GTGGCCGTGGTGATCCCCTGCTCCCGCATGAACGCGGCACAGCGAATGACATCGCGACGGTATGCTTCGATGGTGCGCGGCGACGCTCCGTCCTCAAGTGCCAGCGTATCTTCGAAGGCGACGAGGTGGAATCCGCGACGCAGGGCCTGCTCTTCCGGAGAGGGGGACGGCAGTGCGGCGCTCACGGTTTGCGCCGCCGAGTTCGCCAACCGATCACCATCACCGCAAGCACAACAACGCCCGCGGCGACAAGACCAACCGTTTGCTGCTCGTCGGCAATCCGCTCGAGCAATGCGTCGGCATTCGCCCCGGCCCGAAAGGCCAACACACATACCAGTCCATACCACGCACCCGACGCCAACGACATCGCGATCAGCGCACGGACAGCGCCGAGACCCATCGCTCCAGCCACAGGCGGCACGACCGCGCGAACGCCGGGCAGCAACCGGCTCACGATCACGGCAAGTAGCCCCTGCGTCTTGAATCGCGCGCTCACGCGGTCGGTCGCGCCGGATGGAAAGAGCGCCGGGAAGCGTTGCAGCAGCCATGGCAGGCCGTACCGATGTCCGAGGCCATACATCGCCATCGCCCCGCCGAGGTTGCCCAGCATCGTGGCTGTCCAAACGCCGAGCGCCGTCCCGCTTCCCCGTGCCGCAACGAAGGCGCCGAGGGCAATGACGGTGTCCGCCGGTAACGGTGGAAAGATGTTCTCGGCGAAGGCCGCGAGCACGAGCGCGCCGTACAGCAGCGGCTCCGGCAGCGTCGACAGCCACGAAAGGACGTCGGTCATGCACCTGTCCACGACATGGGCGATGCCGCAGAAGACGCGGCGGAGGTACCGCGGATCAGCGTCGCGGCAGGACGGTCGCGGTGACCATGACCGCCAGCCCTTCCTCCCGGCCGATCCACCCCATCGACTCGTTCGTCTTCCCCTTCACGAACACGTCGATCTCCGTAACCTCGAGCAGTGCTGCGAGCCGCGCGCGGATCGCGGCGCGATGCGGACCGATCTTCGGACGCTGCGTCACGACGGTGATGTCGACATTGCCTACGCGCCACCCTGCATGGTGAAGACGCGCGACGGCCGCGGACAACATCACTGTTGAATCCTTGCCTTTATTGGCGGCATCGGTGTCAGGGAACATCTCTCCGATATCGCCTAGCGCTGCCGCGCCGAGCAGTGCGTCCGTGACGGCATGACAAATGGCGTCGCCGTCGGAGTGGCCGGTGCAATGCATGTCCGCCGGAATATCGATGCCGCCCAACCGCATCGGACCGCCGACGCCGAACCGGTGCGAGTCGTAGCCGGTACCAACGCGCAGCGGCAGCGCCGTGCTCACGCTGCCACCGTCGCGTGCGCCTGCGGGCCACTGCTGATCAGCGAGTAATCCTGACGGCGCCGCGACGGCGTGAATCCGGCATCGTGAATCAAGCGGTCCAGTTCGTCGACGGTGGTCCGGTGCGTCGTGTTGGCGGCCGACACGACGTTCTCCTCGATCATCAACGAGCCGAAATCGTTGCAGCCGTAGTTCAGCGCCATCTGTCCGACCTTCATGCCCATCGTCACCCAGCTCGATTGAAGATTGGGCACGTTGTCGAGCACGATGCGAGAAATCGCCACCGTGCGCAGATAGGTGACCGCATCGGTCTTGGCCATATGCGACATCGATGGCGTGTTCTCGGGCTGCAATGGCCACGTGATGAACGCCGTGAATCCACCGGTACGCGCCTGCACGTCCCGCACGCGCTGCAAATGCTCGATGCGCTCAGCGAGCGTTTCCCCGATGCCGTACATCATCGTCACCGAGGTCTTCATCCCTTCGTTGTGCGCGAGCTCCATGATCTCGAGCCAGCGATCGGCACCCGCCTTTTTGGGCGCCACGATGTCACGGACGCGCTGCACGAGGATTTCGCCGCCGCCGCCGGGAATCGAATCGAGTCCCGCCGCCTTGAGCTCGCGGATCACGTCGCGTGCGTCCATGCGGAAGCGCGTGGCGAAGAAATCGACTTCGCTCGGTGAGAAGCCGTGAATGTGAATCGGATGATGCTGCTTGATGTAACGCATCAGATCCAGATACCACTCAAACGGGATGTACGGATTGTGCCCGCCCTGAATCAGGATCTGCACGCCGCCCAGCGCCTTCGTCTCCTCGATCTTGTCGCCGATCTGTTCGAACGACAGGGTGTACCCTTCCCCGTGTTTCGGACGACGGTAGAAGGCGCAGAATCCACAGTCCGCTACACAGACGTTCGTGTAGTTGATGTTGCGGTCGACGATATAGGTGACGACGCCGTGGGGATGCTTCGCCTGACGCACGCGATCGGCTTCCATGCCGAGTTCGAGCAGCGGAGCATTCGTATAGAAATCGAGAAGGTCACGCATCGAGGATTCTCTTGCGACCGGCAGCACAGAGGAAGTCGATCACGCGGCCGGCAGGAAGGCGAGCGTGCCATCGGGCACGCGCCCAGCCAGGACGAGTCGACGGAAAAATTCGGTGAGGCCCGCGAGATGCGGGTACGACAAACGGTAATCCAAACCGGAGAAGTACTCGGCACAGGCCTCGCGCGAGACGCCCGTGGCCAGCGCTGCCTGCGCAGACAGCTGCTCGAGATGCGCCAGCCCCCAATCGCGCGAGGCGATCAGCGACGCGTGTGCCGACAGCGCCTCATGCACCGGCGCTCGACGCTGCGCGACCCAGACCGCGAAGACGAAGGGCAGGCCCGTCCACGCTTTCCACGCGGCACCCAGGTCTTCACGGAACGGGTAACGCACCGCCCACGCCCCGCCACGATTGGCCTGCTCAAACAGTTTGAGCGCGGCGTCGCCGATGACCAGTCGCGCCTCGTGCGGTTCGTCTTCGAAGCGTGCGACATCCGCCAGCTCTGCATCGCCAAGCACAAACTCAGGACGACAACGCCAGACGTTCTCGAACAACAGTTCGAGCAGCGCCACCGACGTCATAGAGCTGCGGCTGACGATCACCTTGCGTCCACCGAGCTCCGACGGTGCACGCTTGCTGAACAGCATCACACTGCGCACCGGCCCGTCACTCGTGATCCCGAGCTCGGGGAGCAAAAGGTATCGCTTCGCGTCACGAGCGTACTCGACGGCGGACACCACGCTGACATCGAGTTCGCCGTTGGCCATCAACCGGTTGAGCGCAGTCGGGATGCCCGTGATCAGGCTGCCATCGAGCGGCACGATGCCCCGGTCGATCGCGCCGTAGACGGGATAGCAGTTGATATAGGGGATGCGGCCGACGCGCAGCATATCGTTCAGCTCACCGCGGCAGCGAGCGGCTCAGGCGGCTCAGCCATCGCGCCGGTCTCGTCGGGGGCGAATTCGTGGAGTACGCGATAAAACGAATCGCGTTCCGCCGGCACCTTGCCGGCTCCGCGTATGAGGCCGAGGAGCTGCGGTAACGTCATGCCCTGTGGGGTGTGGGCGCCGACGGCGTGATAAATCTTCTCACGGACCACCGTGCCTTCGATGTCGTTCACGCCGAAATGTAGCGAGATCTGCGACACCGGGGTGGACACCATGATCCAGTGCGACTTGATGTGCTCGAAGTTATCGAGAAAGAGTCGGCCCACCGCCAGGTTCCGCAGGTCATCGAAGCCAGTCGTCGCCGTACCTTCGCGTCCGAGCGTCTTTCCGAGTTCGTTGTCGTCGGGGTGATATGCGAGCGGGATGTACGCGAGGAAGCCGCCGGTTTCATCCTGCAGTTCACGCAGCATGTTGAGGTGCTGCATGCGATCCTCGAGCGTCTCGACATGTCCGTACAGCATGGTGCAGTTGGACCGGATGCCGAGCTTGTGTGCGGTGCGGTGCACGTCGATGTAGTCAGTGCCACCGAGCTTCTTGTCGGCGATGACGTCGCGCACGGCGGCGCTGAACGTTTCAGCACCACCGCCGGGCATCGTGTCGAGACCGGCGTCGCGTAGCGCGATCAGCACGTCTTCGCGGCTCATCTTCTCGATGCGCGCGATATGTGCGATCTCGACGGCCGTGAGTGCCTTGATATGCACCTGCGGATGCCGCGCCTTGAGCGCGCGGAACATCGTCTGGTAGTACTCAAGGCCAGCCTCCATATCGAGGCCGCCGACGATGTGGAACTCGCGGGTGATCGACCCATCGGCGCGGTCGGACTCGGCGAGCACCTGTTCGATGCTGTAGCGATACGCGCCTTTTTCCTTCGGCAATCGCGCATACCCGCAAAACACGCACGTCTTGCGCAATACGCAGACGTTGGTCGGGTTGATGTGCTGATTCGAGGCGAAGGTGACGAGATCGCCGTGGCGCGCGCGGTTGGCCGCGTCGGCCATGGCGCCCACACCGAGCAGATCCGGCGAACGAAAGAGGATGACACCATCGGCGATGGACAGCCGCTCGCCGGCGCGCAGCTTCTCCCCGATGGGGCGCAGCGCGGGATCACGGAGTCGATCGAGATCGAACGGAATAGAGACAGGCATCAGGGCGTACTCGGGCAAGTGCGCGAACCATTCGCGCAGATCTTCACCTCGATGAACGCCCCGACGGGCCTAGTCGTGCCACCGTCGGAGTGCGATCGAGACATTGTGACCACCGAAACCGGAGCTGTTCGAGA
>CAIUOO010000500.1 GCA_903900795.1 uncultured Gemmatimonadota bacterium
AGCTTCAATGCGCTGCCAGAGCTGGCCAAGCACGAAGTCTATCGGCAGCTGCACGACGTGCTGACCGGTGCCGATCCGAGTACGGAGTTCAAGCAGCTGCTTGCGAGCGATCGCGCAGCGATTCTGGACATCCTGCACACGACCAAGCCCGACTTTCCGCGCTAGTGCAAGAGCGCTCGTGCAACAGCGTCAGTGCGTGAGCCCGTACATCACGTAGTTCGTGGCGAACTTGTACGCGTCGTTGGAGAAGTTCACGGGATACCAGCCTTCCCCCGACCACTCCATGTAATCGCCGATGTCGTTGTTGTAGTTGATGATCACCTGCAACCGCTTGCTCGGGTCGTTGTCTTCGTAGATCCCGAGGTATTCGGCTTTCGCCAACGGCGTGGCGGGGTGCGTCATGCCGTCGAGCGTCTTGATGTGGAAGAACGTATTGAAGATCGGATGCGACACGTCCATCGGCACGATGCGCGCGTTCGGCAGCACCGACAGCATCGCCCGCTCGAACACCTCCCACTGTCGGTCGAAGTAGAAGTCGTCGACGATCAGGAAGCCGCCCTTCTGAATCCAGCGACGGAGCGCTTCCGCTTCCTGTTGCGTGGGCATCCAGTAGCCCGGCTCCGTGAGATACGCGATGGGATAGTGATTGAGCGCTGGATCGTCGAGCACGTGCACATTACTGGCCTTCTTGTGCAGCCGCAGCGTGGAGAGATCGCCCAGGATCGTCATGAAGTTGCGTTCCATCTGCGGATAGTCCGCACTCCAAGCCATGCGATAGCCCTGCGTATAGCGCAACCGCACAAACGTGAAGCGCCCGTCGTACGGCACGTTCGGCTCGATCACGAAGCGCTGACGCTGCGACCACGCGATCGGCGCGGCGAACAGCAGCAGGGCGAGCGTGTACAGCGCGTATCGGAGCGACCGTCGGAACCGCGGAGATGGATGCACTCTGTCGTGGCCAAGGGAGAAGGGTAATTTATTCCTCATGTCACGCGCGCACATCCGAATTACGGCTCTCCTGGCCCTCACGTTCGTCGTGGGGTGGTCAGACGATGGCTTCGGCCCCGGTGCCCGTGTCTTGCTCGACGCCCACAACGCGTATCCCGAGCGGGGCCAGTGGAGCACGCGCCTCGACGATGCGCTCGCCACCGGGTTGCCGCTGGCGATCGAGCAGGATCTGCACTGGCGCGTCGTGCCTGGCGGGGCGCCGCAATCGGTCGTGGCCCACGACGACGATGCGCTCGACGGCGCGCCCACGCTCGACGCCTACTTCTTTGCGCGTATCCGACCCATCATGGAGCGCGCGCTGGCCGAGAACCGGCGCGACACGTGGCCGCTGATTACGCTCAATCTCGATTTCAAGGACAACACGCCGGCGCATCTCGACGCCGTGTGGGCGTTGCTCGGGGTGTACGAAGCGTGGCTGACCACCGCGCCGCGCACCGCCACGCCGGCCGTGTCGGCGCCGTTGCGCGTCGGGCCGCTGCTGGTGCTCACGGGCTCCGACACCGCGCAACGCCGCCGCTTTCATGACGAAGTGCCGGTGGGTGCGACGCTGCGCGCTTTTGGCGCGATGGCACCCGTTCCCGTGCGCGGTGCCACCAAGGCGTTGCGGGCGCGCCGTGCCATGCAAATGACGAGCGCGCAGCACATCAAGGCTACGGCCGACAACTACGCGCGTTGGGTGAACTTTCCGTGGAGCGTGATCGAGGCGGGCGGACAACAGACCGCCGGCGCGTGGGTGCCGGCCGACTCCAGCCGACTGCACGCGTTTGTGCGGCGGGCACACGCGCAGGGTTTCTGGATCCGCTTCTACACGCTCGACGGATTCACTCCCGCTGAGGACCGCGGGTTTACCGCGGCGTACAACTTCGGGTCACGCGCCGCGGCGGCGGCCCGATGGCGCGCCGCCGTGGCAACCGGCGTCGATTTCGTGGCGACGGATCAGTACGCGGACTTCATCGCGTTGCGGCGTTAGTCCCACCGGCGAACATCGCCCCGTCAGGGAATCACCCGACACAGCCGGGCGATTTCCCGATGCACGGCGCGCCGTCACGTGCCATTGTAGACCGATGGACCGTCGCCAATTCCTTTCCCATACCAGCGTCGCGGGACTTGCCGCGCTCGCCTCCCGTACGGCGTTCGCCGCCACACTCACCGATGGCGGGCGTCTGCGCCGCGTGCTCGGCCTGCCCGAGCGCTCGCTTCCATTCGCACGGGCGCCGCTGCGCATGCCGCCGAGTGTCTCGGCCGATGGTCTTACCCTCCGGGCCGCCGCGCGCCGCGTCGAGATCGCGCCCGGGGTGCCGGTCGAGGCGTGGACTCCGGGCGAGGGGCCGGTGGGGCCGACGATCCGGGTTCGCACCGGTGACACGGCGCGGATCACGCTGGAGAATACGTTGAGCGAGCCGACCATCCTGCACTGGCACGGTCTCCGCGTTCCCGAGATGGCCGATGGACATCCGCGTCTCGCCATACCGACCGGCGCCAGCTACCAGTATGAGTTCCCGGTGATCGACCGCGCCGGTACCTACTGGTACCACGCGCATCCGCATCATCGCACGGGCGTGCAGGCGTATCGCGGCATGGCCGGGCTGCTGGTGATCGGTGATGCGGCGGAAGACGCGTTGGGTTTGCCGAACGGCGAGCACGAGTTGCCGCTGCTCATTCAGGATCGACGGCTCGCGGCCGATGGCACGTTCGCGTACGAACCCGCGATGCACGAACAGATGGAAGGCTTCTTCGGCGATGCGGCGTTCGCCAACGGCATTCGCCTGCCGTCGCACTCGGTCGAGACGACGACCTACCGTGTGCGCGTGGTAAACGCGACGACCTCGCGCATCCTGCGGCTCGCGCTGTCGAACGGTCAGCCGTTCACGCTGATCGGCAACGACGGCGGCCTGCTGCCAGCACCGGCAACGCTCACGCAGATCGACATGGGCACGGGCGAGCGCGTCGACCTCCTGATCGACTTCGGCAACGTCGCGGTTGGCTCACGCGTGATGCTGATGTCGGCGGCGTTTGATTCGCCTGTGCGCATGGGCGGCATGGGCATGGGCCGCGGGATGGGTGGCGGCATGGGTATGGGGGGGCGCATGGGCATGGGGCCCATGGGCGCCGGCGGTGTGGCGCAGGGCGCAGCGATGGACCTCGTGGAGTTCACCGTCGACCGCGCGGTTACGCCGGTGTCGTGGAAGCGGCGCCCGCTTCCGCGCATTGCCACACCCGATCCGCGCATGGCGAAGCGCACGCGCACGTTTCAGTTCAATAGCGCCATGATGCAGCACAACATCAACGGGCGCGAGTTCGACATGGAGCGCATCGACGAAACCGTGCGCTACGGCGACACCGAAGTGTGGACGTTCGTGAACGGCAGCCCGTTTCCACACCCGGTGCACATGCACGAAGTGCAGTTCCACGTGGTCGAACGCATCGGGGGCCGCGCCCGCATCATGCCGTGGGAGCGAGGCCTCAAGGACGTGGTGCTCGTCTATCCCGGCGAGCGCGTGTCGGTGGCCGCCACCTTCGACAGCTACCGCGGCCGCTTCCTCATGCACTGCCATAACATGGTGC
>CAIUOO010000501.1 GCA_903900795.1 uncultured Gemmatimonadota bacterium
CAGCTTCTAACGACGCCCTCGAAGAAGCCGCGCTTACATAGGCGGCTTCTTCTTGAACATGCCGCCGAGGCCGGCCTTGATGGCATCCTTGGCACTCGGCTTCTCTTCCTTCTTGGCGTCCTTCTCGCCCTTGGCCGATTCGGCCTTGGCACTGTCCATCGCGGCCGTCACGTCGGCCATGATCTTGGTCATGTCAGTGACTTCGTACCCGGCCGGGATCTCGAACAACGACTTGTCGAGCGCGCCCGACTTGAGGTCGGTGATTTCCATGACCAGCGTGTCGGCCGTGACCTTGCCCTTCTTGTCGGTCTGCGTGGACCACGTGATCGTCTTGAGCGCGATGCCGGTGCGTCCGTACTCACGGGCATAGCTGGCAAGCTCCCGCGCCAACTCGGGATTGGTCGACTTCACGCCCGACGCAAACGACTAGGCCCACGTCTCCATGGTACGCGGATCGAAGTCCACGTTGGCGATCCATTGATCGCTGGAGTCGTTGCTGACCGTCTTCTGGTTCATCATCATCATCTTCATTTCGACGGTGCTCGAGTACCACGTGCGGACCTTGCGGGTTCGGTAGCCGAGGAGCGTCTCACCGGCGCCCATGTCCTTGAACCGGAAGCTGGTGTTGCTGACGGTGAGCTTGATCATGGGGTTGTTCAGCATCGCCCCGAACCCACTGCCCATGGCGTCAGCGGGCATGATCATCGCCTTCTTTTCCTGGGGATCGACCAGCACGAACTTGCCGGCATCGCCCTGCACGATCATGTAGCCGTTCTTCTGGCCCATGGGGTTCGTGCCTTCCACGTAATCCATGCGGACGTTGCCGTCCTGCATGCGCACCGTGGAGAACATGTCCTTCATCTCGCGCTGCTTCTTGTCGGTGCTGCTCGACGAGACGCGATACGAGAAGGTGACGCCGGTGGCGCGGGCGATCGGGCGGGCCGCGGTGAGCGCCGTGACGGCCACGGCCACGGACGCGGCGCCGACAAGCAGGCGTTGAGTGGAGCGGGACAGCAAGGAGTGCATGGATCCCTCGTCGTCTGGAATTGGGTGGGCGCGCGGATGATGAGCGGCTCAGGTAGGGAAAGTGACCGTTCTTGGCACGAGGGGCAAGCACAGCTGGGGGGGCGCTACGCACGGATGAGCGTGAGGTCGTACAGCGTGAAGGCTTCCTCCCGCGTGATCACAACGAGATGCTCGACCTGCGCTTGCGCGATCAACATCCGATCGAAGGGATCGCCATGATGCGCTGGCAGACGTGCGGCGGCCTCGGCGTGCCGGAATAGCACCGGCAGCTCAGTGAATGCCGAAGCGTGGACCGCCGCGGAGATCGTTCGCTCATCGTTGATCTTGCCGAGTGCGGACTTGATCGCGATCTCCCACGCCGACGCACTGCTCACCAGCACTTCGTCGGCACTTCGGATAGCCTTCATGGCCGCCGCCGATAGGCGCGCGCCGGAGTCCCACCAGATCAGGACGTGCGTATCGAGGAGCACACGCACGCGACGTCAGTCCGCTTCAAAAGCGGCCAGCACGTCTTCGGGCAGCGGCTCGTCGAACCCGCGCGCCACCGTCCACATGCCTTTCCCCTGTCCAGGCACTCGCAGGTGGCGGGTATCCTCCATGGGAACGAGACGCGCCATCGGATGCCCGGATTTCATGATCACGATTTCCTCGCCGGCGGCCGCGCGATCGACGAGCGCGGAGAGTTGAGTCTTCGCGTCGTAGAGGGCAACGGATTCACGGACCAATTTTTTCGGCATCGGGAGAACGGGGACGGAGGATGAGTACGCACGATACGTTTTTTGACCAATCTGGTCAAGTTTTTGTCGTTTCCGCTCCCGCATCCCGCCAGCAGCGGCACGAGAAGGTGGCGGTCACCCGTCCCGGCCATAGCTTCCCCTCCGTCCTCTCTCACCCGGAGTCCCCATGTTCGTGTTCCCGAGGCGGCCCCTCGCGATCGGTGCGCTGCTGCTCGCCGCTCCCGCCGTGGTGTTCGCGCAGCCAGCTCCCGCCAACGCCAATGGCCGTGGCGGTGCCGCGCGCGCTATCACCCCCACCGACATTTCAGCCTGGAAGTCCATCCGCGGCGCCACCCTCTCCAACGACGGCGTGTGGTTCGCCTACACCGTCGCGCCGAATGAAGGCGACGCCGAGGTGGTGATCCGGCAGACCGCGACGGGCGGCAAGGAGTATCGCTTCCCGATCGGCGAAGCGCCGGCCGCCGCTGGAGGCCCCGGCGGCGGCGGTGGCAATGCCGCCCTGCAGCTCTCCGGCGACGGCAAGTGGGCCGCCATGCTGGTGTATCCCAAGGCGGCCGACCAGAAGCGCCTGCGTCGCGAGCGTCGCGCCGTGCAGTCGAAGCTCCGCCTGGTGAATCTCGCCACCGGCGAGGCGCGCGAGTTCGACAAGATCCGGCGCTTCTCGTTCGGCGGCGACATGCCGAAGTGGGTTGCGATGCAGGCCTACGCGCCGGAAGCGAACGGTGGTGGTGCCGGCGGCGGTGGCGGTCTCCCGGGCCCCGGTGCACCGGGCATGGGCGGTAACCCGATCGGCGGCGGCACCGCACGCGTGGAAGGCACCGACCTGTTGCTGCACGAGCTGGGCACCAACGCCCAATTCAACGTGGGCAACGTGGGCGACTTCGCCTTCGATCACACCGGCCGCTGGATCAGCTACACCATTGACGCGCGCGATCAGCTCGGCAACGGTGTGCAGTTGCGCGACCTCGCCAGCGGGACTGTAAAGTCCATCGACGCCGGCAAGGCGTTGTATCGCCGCCTGGCATGGAGCGACAGCGCCCCGGCGTTCGCGTACCTCAAAGGCACCATCGACAGCGCCGCGACCGACACCACGTGGAGTGCAGCCGCCGTCGCGCGCGTGGGCACACCGACGCAGCGCATGATCTCGGTCGGGAATAGTGGTTCCGCTGCCCTGCCGAACGGCATGGAAGTGAGCCCCGAACGCACGCCGCGATGGCTCGAGCCAATGGACGGCCTCGCGATCGGTCTCCGCGTCGCCACGCCGCCGGTACCGAAAAGTGAGCAGCTGGAAGACGACGATCGTCCGTCGCTCATTTTGTGGCACAGTAAGGACGCGCGATTGCAGTCGATGCAGATCGTGCAGGAGAACGCCGACAAGAGCTTCTCGTTTCTGGCCACCTACCTGCCGGCTACCCAGAAGGTCGTGCAGCTCACCGACGACGTCGTCCGCACCGGCACCCTCGGCGCGAGCGATCGCTACGTGCTCGGCACCGACAATCAGGCGTACGAGCGCCAGAGCAGCACCGATGGCGTCCAGCGCCGCGATTTGTATCTCATTGACGCCCGCACCGGCACGCGCACGCTGGTGAAGAAGGAACTCCGCGGCACGTCCACGTTGTCGCCCGA
>CAIUOO010000502.1 GCA_903900795.1 uncultured Gemmatimonadota bacterium
ACGACGTCGTCCTGCATGCCATGAATGAGCAGCAGATGGTCGCGCAGGTTGCCGGCGTACGGCAAGGTGCCACGCGTGAAGGTGGCGGGATGCGACTGCGGACGCCGCACGATCGCGACGTCGTCGCTGCCGAACAGGTACGGATCGGTTGCCGCCGCCCCGGCCACGCCCGCCTGAAACAGCCCCGGCTTCTTGAGCAACGAGTACACGGTGAGTGTGCCGCCGTAGCTGCTCCCCCAGATGCCGAACCGCGACGCGTCCACGAAGGGTAGAGTCTTCATGTAGGTCACGGCGCTTTCAAGATCATCGAGATCGCCGCCACCCCAGTCCATCAAGAACTTCTCACGAAAGTCGCGACCGTAGCCCGTGCTGCCGCGCACATCGACCTGCACCACGATGTATCCTTTCTCGAGTGCGAGATACTGCTGCAGCATGCCGTTCATGCCACCCCAGCGGTTCCGCACGGTGTTCGAATACGCCGGGCCGAAGAGCACCGGATAGTGCTTCGTGGAGTCGATGTTGGGCGGAAAGAATACACGAATGCGCAGCGGCAACGTGTCGCTGCCATTCTTGACGCTGAGATACGTGGGCGCGATCCACGGCACGGTGGCAAACGCCGGTGTGGTGGACGTGGTGATGCGACGTTCCACGGCGCCGGGGCGCACGTCCAACAGATACAGCTCGGTGGGCTGCCGATCACTCGATGACAACAGCGCGATCGAGCGTCCATCGGGCGAGACGAACGGCGCGTGCGTACCCGGCATCGTGGTGAGCTGCCGCGACACGCCACCGCCAACATCCACACGGAACACGTGACGTTCCGAGGGGCGCGGCGCCGAACTCACGTAGTCGATACTCTGTGTGGCGCCGCGCGGAATGCCCGCGCCTTGCACATCGTACGGCCCCGAGGTGAGCGCCACGGGGGCAGCATCACCCGGCACCACGCGATACAGCCGATACCGGTCATCGAGGTCGCCCGTCAGCACGATAGTGCGGCCGTCGGCGCTCCACGCCGAGGCGATGTCGTTGTAGACGCGCGTGTCGCGGTGGTCCGTCCACGCTACGCGAGGCGTCGGCGTGGCCACGGTCAGCACATGAATCGTGCGGTCGATGGCATCATCGCTTTCGCGATCGATCATCAGCGTGCCGGTGGTCGACCACGCGAAATTCACGATGCGCGTGCGGCTTGAGTCGGGCAGCTCCACCATGTGCAGGGCGCGCGTGGCCACGTCGTACAGGCCTACCTTGCGCACTTCATTGGCCTGCCCCGGGGCACCGCGGCGCAGGGTATTCATCTGCACCGTGTCGCCGAGGTAATACGGCATGCTGAAACGCGGCACGCCGCGTCGGTCTACGTAGTGCACCGCGATCGTGCGGGAATCGGGAGACCACGCATACGCCGGTGACGGGCCGCTCCACGTGGCGCCGCCGATTTCCACCTCGCGGCCGTAGTACGTGCCCAGCGCAATCGTGCCGATCGGCGCGACCGCCACGTTCGTGGCGCGCAGCGGCGTGTTGCCAGTCATTGGCAGTAGCCAGAGATCACCATCGCGCAGGAACGACACGGTCGATCCGTTGGGCGCGATGGCGAGTTCGCTCACCTCGCCAATCCCACTCGGCAGCGGAGTGGGCGCCGACGTCGTCGATGCCGATCGCGCGCCAGTCGCGATCGCCACGCGCCAGAGGGAATCCCCTTGCACGAACACGATCGCGCTTCCGTCCGGCGTCCACACGAATTCGCCGACGCGCCCCGTGCTGGTAGCGGGCAGCAGACGGCGCGGCATCGTGCCCGCACGATCCACCAACCAGAGCGACCGATCGGGGTGCGCCGCATCG
>CAIUOO010000503.1 GCA_903900795.1 uncultured Gemmatimonadota bacterium
AGGCTCGACCGCCACCGAGTCGTACTCGGCGGCACGCGCGATGCGGAACGAGCGCGTCTCGCTACTGCCGTACTCACGATCCGACGACGGATGCGCATCGCGGGCTATCGCCCGGAGATGCACGATGTCACCGGCTACCAGCTTGAGCGCGGCCATGTCCATCGTGGCGCGGATCGTACCGGCCTGCTCGCCCGCGAAGCGGCGCGCACCCAGCGCGACCGTGCGGGCCGTGAACCGCTCACCCTCGCCGGAACTCACGATCAATTCGAAGCGTGCCTGCCCAAGCCCGATATCGTCGCGCACCGACGCCACCAGCGTCAGCGAGCCCTCGGGGGTGCGGAACACGCTGTCGCGTGCCGGTTGCAGCAGCGTCACGCGGGGAATCGAATCCGCGCGCCCTTCGATCACCAGCAATCGCGAACGGCCGCCGCGATCGAGCTGAAGCGTGACTGGTCCATCGGTGGCCACCGTGCGTACCTGCCACCCATCACCATTCGCCGTCGGCACCAACGCCCGCTTCCGGCGCGCGGCCCCAAGTGTATCAGCCGCCTCGCCCACCACGCGCGCGATCACATGCGCCGGCACAGGACCGCGGCCGCGCAGCTGCACGGTGCTTCCGCTGATCGCCGCCACGTTCTGCACGTCACCCCACTGCTGCGGGGCGCGGCGCGTATAGGCCGGCGCATCCACGCGCACCTGCCACGCTCCCAGCGGCGGAATCGGCGTCGGCAGCGCCACATCACCCGTAACCGCGCGCATCATCGAACCAGCGGAACCGCTGGTCGACGAGCGCAACAACGCACCAAGCACCATGACCGTGACTGCGCCTCCTGCGAACAGCGTCGGCCCGAGCAGTTGATGCCGCGCCGAACGCCGCAGCGCATGTGGCACATCGGTGCGGGTCAACACCGCGCTCGCCGACGCCAGGAGCAGCGGACTCTCGGTGATGGCGCGCGCCGACTCGTCGGCTTGCGACGCATCGGCTTGCGACGCATCGGCTTGCACCACACGAAGTCCGACCAGCGCCTCGACCAGCGTCACCAACGCGAAGCTCGCGGGTCGTGCATCGGCGTCGCGCTCTTCAATCCACAACGCCGCCCGCACGTCAGTGATGCCGCGCGCGCGACGGCGGGCCAGCAACCAGCTCACCAGCAGCGCCGCGTCCAGCGCGATCGCGAAGGCCGTCGCGGCGCGCGGGCCGGTGACAATCGGCCCACCACCTCGCGCCAGGCGCACGCCGTCAAGCAACAGCCACACCGACAGCGCCACGCCGAGGGCAAGCAGGGTAGCCCGTGCATACACCAGTCGCGTCAGCGCGCGGCGGACGCCCACCACCATCGACAGCAGCGTCGTCTCGCTCATGACGCCGCCGTGCCCGCCGACTCGCGGCGGACCACGTGCTCGACCAGCAGAGCCACGAACGCGAGGGCCAGCAGTGCCGTCGCCAGCCACACGGGTCGCGTTGTGCGCGAACCGATGCCGCTGCCGCTGTCGCGAAACGCGCTGGCCGCTGCAGACGGCGACTGTGCAGCCCCTCCTGAACTCCCCGATGGCTCACGCGGCGCCGGTACGCCGATCCCGCCGCACGGTGCCCGCAATGCCCGCAGCAAGCCATCGGCTGCCGGTGACAGCAGGAGATCGCTTCCCTCGGCCACCACGATGGCCACCTCGCGCACGCATGACGCACCGCGCACGCGCTCCACGGCGGCGGCCACGCCGTCACTCCACCACGCCATCGCCCGCACGCTGTCCGAGAGGGCCGGCGGCAGTGCCGTGCGCACCCACGGCGCCACCACGGCCATCCCATTGGCCGCCACGGCACCAACGGAATCCATCGCCGGCGCGGTACGCCAACCGGCCGGCACGCCATTCACCGGCCACCGCACCGTCACACCCGCGTGCTCCGCACTGTCGGGAGCGGCGCGATAGACCACCACCTCCGCG
>CAIUOO010000504.1 GCA_903900795.1 uncultured Gemmatimonadota bacterium
AAGAAATCCTGTTCCTTCTCCAACGTCTTGGCGCTTCTCAACTCACGGTGCAGTTCATCCAATGAGGTAAAGACGTACGGTTGCGGAGGCATTGACGATGCGGGTTGGGAAAGACTGAGGCGCCGAAATGTTCACGAGCGGCAGATGCTATTTCTCCGCCGTCAATGCACCGTTAATTCGTCGTTCCGGATCGCGTCGCGCCGGCCAAGCTGGACCTCGGCGATGGCGTCATCGTCCGAAGATTTCGCATCGCGCGGGCAGGTTGCGGAGCCCGGCGAGTCCCTGCAACCCGGCCAGATCCGTGATTAACGGACTCGAATTGAGGTCGAGTACCTTGAGCCTGGGCAATGCTTTTGTGAAGGTGTAATCCGCAAACGCATAGCCTGGGAGCAGGAGGCGGCGCGTGTACGCCAGGCGCCCGCTAGCGCTCAGTACCCAAACGGCCACTGACGCGCGAAGCCCGGCCCGCACCCGCTTGTGTATTTCGCTGCCGCTTGGCGTGTGCACCTCGCCCTCGGCATCGACGCTCGCGCCCTCGGCCAGCGTCGCCCAGAGGGCCGGATCGTCGAGGGCCCGGAGCAGGTCGATGCCCTGCCAGACGGCCGCGGCATCCGATTGGCCGAGCAGCTTCCGGAGCTCTGCCAACTGCTTGCGGTCGACCGGCGCGGCACCCCTGCTGACCTCGTGGTACCCCTGCATCACTTTCTCGGCGACCTGTTTGTCGGCGAACCACTTCGCCAAGGCTGCCCAGTCATGGTTCTTCGTCTGCGTTCTGCCCGTGGTGCAGATGCGGCCGTAACGCACCCACCGTGACCAACTTTTCCGTCACGGTGATCTCCCAGAACTTGTTCGGCTTAGCGTCCGTGCATTCAAAGCGGCGGGTCATGAGGTCCTCGTGAGATCCGTGAACGGCGTCGCGATCGGTACGGCGTCGGTCAGACCGTCGTCCACCGCATTGCCGACCGTAGATACCACGTCCTCGTTAGTGCTTCGTTAAATGACCGGCTCGCGGATCTGGAAGTGCGCGAGTTTGGCGATCGTCGGACCTCAAGAGTGTCGCGGCAGTGGAGCGCTTCGCCGTCCGTGTCGTCATGGCAAGCATCGAAGCCGTGGACGCCCAGTGTGCGCCCGCCGTTCATGCCTTTGCCCTGTGGCTCCGCCTGCCGCTGGAACGTGGCGGAGCGTCGATGACCTGCACCGAGGCTCTCGCTCGGCTGGAACCCTTGGCCGGAGACCGGGTTGTGGAGGCCTTCGGTGGCAAGTGGTATCGCACGTCCAACAAAAACGGCGAGCTGTAGAGCGGGCGTTTGCGCGGCTACCGGGCCAGAGCCGGCTCACCGCGTGGAAGTACTTCGTGATGCTGGCGGGCGATGAGCAGGGGGTCAAGCCCGATCGCCACCTGCTGCGCTTCGTCACGACCGCGCTGGGACGCGCGTCGATCACCGATGATGCGTGCGTACGGATCGTTCGGGAGTCTGCGCAACTCTTGCAGGAAGACCACCCCTGGATGACGCCGCTGCGGTTGGACTACAGCATCTGGAAGTTCGAACGCACGTGACGTCGTACCATCGAAACCCGCAGCCGACAACACCACCGACACCGTAGCGACGTCCACCAATGCACTCACTTGAGACGTGGGGGGAGCCAGCTGACGAGCGGGACGGAACCTCAGCTCAAACACCGTGGTGCAACAGATTCTGCACCGAGGCTACAGACGTCCCATCCACCATCCACCGGCGGCGGCGAGCGCCAGCACCGCGACCTGCAACCACCGGTACACCGCGGCCGGTATGCGTGGCGCGTAGGCCAACGGCAGGTGCGGGAAGTGGGTGTGATACAGCGAATCGGTGTTGGCGTCGAAGAGGTAGACCGCATCGACACGGTAGATCGCGGCATACTCGAGGAGTTGCCGTCGGGTGGACGACGCGGTGATCGCGGCGGCGGCGCCGGTCTTCACCTCGATCACCGCCGTACGGCCACCTTTCCGCACCACGAAATCTGCGCGCACTTCAAAGGGGCACGACTGGCCGTCCACCACCAGCATGCCAGTGCGCGAGGCTTGCTCCTCGACGATGGTGAACCCGTGGCGCTCCAGCCAGCGCGCCGCCTGCACCTCCCCGCGTTGACCGCGGGCCCGTGAGCGCGCCAAGCGAAAACGCAGTCGTGCCTTGAACGCTGACCACGCGATCCACGCGCCGAAGGCCGCGGCGGCGAGGAGCAGCGCGGGGAGCTTCGGCAGCGCGAAGGGAAGTTCGGGACCGATAGTCAGCGGGTCCGCTCCGGCACCGTGACGCGAACGGGCATCCCGTATCCGCGGGCGAAGATCTCGACCTTCGTTCCGGGTACAATGGCGGACTTGTCGACGCTCGAATCAGCCTGCTGACGCAGCTCCAACCATCCCGCTTCGACGGTCTCGC
>CAIUOO010000505.1 GCA_903900795.1 uncultured Gemmatimonadota bacterium
GCCTTGCGGCCGGTGCCTTCGACCCACTGACCCATCGCATAGTTCTTGAGCATGTACATCACGTAGTTCCTCCCTCGCGGGTGTCCTTCCAGTTCTTCAACACGCTCGATTGCGTGGGGCGATCAACGGGGATGTCGCGCAGCGGCTCCACGGCGCGCCAACTCGCGCGCATGGCCGCCGGCAGCTGCTGATACAGCGCGGTACCTGACGATTTCCAGTCCAGCATGTCGTCGGTCACGTCCTTCACGATCTTGGCGGGATTCCCCACCACCACTTTGCGCGGCGGAATCTCCATGCCGGTGGGTACAAAGCAGAGGGCGCCGACCACGCACCCCGCGCCAACGACGGCGTTGTCCATGATGACGGCATTCATGCCAATGAGCGCGTTCGCCCCGATGTGCGCGCCATGCACGATGGCACCGTGGCCGATGTGCGCGCTGGCCTCCAGCCGCACCACCACACCCGGGAACATGTGAATCGTACAGTTCTCCTGCACGTTGCAGCCGTCCTCGATCACGATGCCGCCCCAGTCGCCGCGAATGGCGGCCCCGGGGCCCACGTACACATCACGGCCGATGATCACGTTACCCGTGACCGACGCCTGCGGATGCACGAAGGCCGACTCGTGCACGACCGGAATGAAACTATCGAACGCGTAGATCACGGCGCTCAGACCCGCTCGATGATCATGGCGAACCCCTGCCCCACGCCGATGCACATGGTGCACAGTGCATAGCGGCCGTGGCGACGACGCAGTTCGCGCGCAGCGGTGAGCGCCAGGCGGGCGCCACTCATGCCGAGCGGGTGACCGAGGGCGATCGCACCGCCGTTGGGGTTCACACGCGCATCGTCGTCGGACAGGCCGAGTTCGCGCAGACACGCCAGCCCCTGCGCGGCAAACGCTTCGTTCAGCTCGATCACGTCCATCTGGTCGAGCGTGAGCCCCGCCCGTGACAGCGCCAGCCGCGTGGACGGCACCGGCCCCATACCCATGATGCGCGGCTCGACACCGGCGGCCGCACTCGACACAATGCGCGCCATCGGGGTGAGACCGTACTGCGACGCCGCACGGCCCGAGGCGATCAGCAACGCCGCCGCGCCGTCGTTCAGGCCGCTGGCGTTGCCGGCCGTGACCGAACCGTTCCCGTCGTGCCGAAAGGCCGGCTTGAGCTTCGCCAGCGTCTGCAAAGTGGTATCGGGACGCAGAAACTCATCGTGGCGCACCACCACCGCGTCGCCCTTCCGCTGTGGAATCGACACCGGCACGATTTCCTCGGCCAAGCGTCCCTCATGCTGCGCGGCGGCGGCCTTCTGCTGCGAACGCACCGCGAACGCGTCCTGATCGTCGCGCGACACGCCGTACTGCGCGGCCACGTTCTCCGCCGTCTCACCCATCGAGTCGGTGCCGTGCAGCTGCTTCATCTTCGGATTCACGAAGCGCCAGCCGAGGCTCGTGTCAAACAACTGTACGTCACGCGCGAACGGGGTGGCGCCCTTCGACATGGCGTAGGGTGCGCGCGTCATGCTCTCGACGCCGCCGGCCACGTACAGATCACCCTCGCCGGCCTTGATGGCGCGCGCCGCACTGGCCACCGCGTTCAGCCCTGACGCGCACAACCGATTCACCGTTTCACCGGGCACCGAGACCGGCAATCCGGCCAGCAGCGACGCCATGCGGGCCACGTTGCGATTGTCTTCGCCGGCCTGGTTGGCGCAGCCGAGAATCACATCGGCGATCTGCGCGGGATCAAAGCCGGGAGACGTTTCAGCGACCCGCGCGAGGAGCGACGAGATCGCGTGGGCCGCCAGATCGTCGGCGCGCACCGGACTCAGTGCACCACCGATATTGCCGATCGGCGTCCGCAGTCCTTCGATGATATAGGCGTCGGTCATGTGGTCTGGCTCACAGCTGATGAGGAATGGCCGTGCGATACACGGTGCCGCGGAAGTGACCGGCGATCACGTCGTCCTGATTGCGCACGGTTACGTCGACGAACGCCAGGCGTTTGGTCGTACTCTGCTCCATCGCGGTCGCGGTGAGCACGTCACCGGGGCGCACGGCCACCGGAAAGCTGACGGTGCAGTCGATGGCGACACTCAATACGCCACCGGCGTTCGTCGCGAAGGCGAACGCACTGTCGGCGAGCGAAAACAGAATGCCGCCGTGCGAGGTGCCGAAGCCGTTGACCATGTCGTCGCGGATCGTCATGCGCAGCACCGACCGACCGACGGCCGATTCAAGCACCTCAATACCGAGCCACTGCGAGAAGCGGTCTCGCGCCATCAGGGTGCTCACAACGTCGGCAGCCGAGGGTGTGGTCACGAGTACCGCCGTGCGTCGAGCAGTGACGCGCCCGCCTGCACCGCGCGGCGCAGGCGTATGCTGGGACGATAGCGATCGTCGCCGGTTTCCGACTGCAGTACCTGCAACTGTGCCAGCACGTTCGGTGCGCCGATGTCGTCACCCCATTGCAGCAGCCCGCGGGGATAGTTCACCCCCGTGGTCATGGCGAGTTCGATGTCCTCCACCGAGGCGAGTTGCAGATGCACGGCATCGACCGCTTCGTTCACGAGCATCGCCAGCACGCGATCGACGATGCGCTGCGCGAGGGCGGGGTCTTGCTGCGGTGCCGGCGCCACGGCGCCGTCTCGGTAGTCATAGAAACCACGCCGGGTTTTGCGCCCCAGCCAGCCGGCTTCCACGAGGCGCTGCTGCGCGTGCGAGGGCCGATAGCGCGGATCGAGGAACATGCCCTCGAACACCGACCGCGTGACGGCGAAATTCACATCGAGGCCGATGAAGTCCATGAGCTCGAACGGACCCATGCGGAAGCCGCCCGCGGTTTTCATCGCCCAGTCGATCGTGGCACAATCCGCGATCCCTTCTTCGCGAATGCGCAGCGACTCGCCGTAAAACGAGCGGGCCACGCGATTGACCAGAAACCCCGGCGTGTCGGCCGCAAGCACCGTGGTCTTGCCCCACGCCGTGGCGAGCGCACGCGCGTCGGCGATGACCGACGCCGACGTGGTGATCGCGGGGATGATCTCCACCAGCGGCATGACCGGCGCCGGATTGAAGAAGTGGACGCCCACCACACGCTCGGTGTTCGTGCAGGATCCGGCCAACGCCGCGATGGACAGCGACGACGTGTTCGACGCCAGAATGGCCGTCGGGGGCACGATCGCTTCAAGCGCACGCAACAGCTGCTGCTTGGCCGCGAGTTGCTCGATGATCGCCTCGATCACGACGCCACACGGGGCGAACGCCGCCAACTGCTCCGGGCTCACACCGTCCACGTACGTGATGCGCGCCAGTACGGCATCGGCCTGCTCGCGCGTGAGACGCCCCTTCTCCACGTCGCGGGCCAACGCCTTCGTGTGTCCCGACCGCGCACGCGCCATCGACGCCGACTGCGCATCGGCCAGCACCACCACGTGTCCATGCACGGCCGCCACCTGGGCGATACCGGCGCCCATCGCGCCCGCACCGACCACACCCACCACGGTCTTGTCCGCGTTCGTCATCATGTTGCTCATGCTCCGCGGTACACGGGCGCCCGCTTGTCGAGAAACGCGCGCACACCTTCCTCGTAGTCAGCCGTGCGTCCCGCTTCGTGCATCGCCTGCGCTTCGACCTCGAGCTGTTCGTCGAGGGTATTCGAGAAGCTGGTCAGCATCGCGCGCTTGGTGAGCCCGAACCCGCGCGTGGCCTGCGTGGCGAACGACGCGGCCATCGCCTGTACCGTGCTCATGAGCTCCGCCTTCGGGGCCACATCCCAGATCAATCCCCACTCCTTCGCCTTCGCCGCCGGCAGCTTCTCGGCCAGAAAGAACATGCCCGTCGCGCGTTGCGTCCCCACGAGGCGCGGTACGAAGAACGTGCCGCTGGTGTCGGGGATGAGACCGAGTTTCGCGAAGCTCTCCACGAAGCTGATGTCGTCGGCGGCGATCGTGAGGTCGCAGGCGAAGGCCAGGTTCGCACCCGCACCGGCGGCGATGCCGTTGACCGCACAGAGCACCGGTTTTTCGAGGGTGCGAATGGCGCGGATGATCGGGTTGTAGCAGCTCTTCACGATCTCGCCGATATCCGGCATCGGACCGTCGCCTTGCGGCAGCGCTTCCGCCAGATCCTGGCCGGCGCAGAAGCCGCGACCGGCACCGGTCAGCACGATCGCGCGCACCGCCGCATCGCTCGCCGCGGCATGGAGCGCCGCGAGAAGCGCAGCCGCCATCTCGCGATTGAAGCTGTTCAAAACCTCGGGGCGGTTCAGCGTCAGGGTGAGGACACCGTCACGCTGGTCAATCAACAGAGAGGGGGCGGGTGAGGACATGCCGGAAAATACCATATCGTGCGCCACGGGAGTGCCGGGAATGGTGCGAAAATCTTCGTCCCCGTGCACCAACGTTCCAGATGCGCCGGCAGGCGGGTCGCGCCATCTCGCGGTCCTGCCGCCTCCACGCGGACCGACGGGAATCGAGGGCGATGCTCCCGTCAGGGGCTGCACGTGGGCAGATTAGTATGCTATGCCTGCTAAGTCTGCTGCAAAGAAGGTGGTCCCGACGGTCCCACGTGCCGTTGCCGGTCACACGACGCCCCGCCCCGGGTTCGATTGGCGACGTATCGCCTATCACACGCTCGTGTCCCGCTCGGCCGACGAGGTCGAAGAGTCGACCAATCGTCTGCGCAATTCCGTGCCGCGCGAGCATCTGGTGCTGTACCAGTTCTCGGCGCGAGGCCACGATATGGCCCAGGTCATTCTCGGCTCGCTCATGGACGGCACGCATGACGGCGCTGGCGCGTATTACCGCTCGCGGCCGTTCCTGCTCTCCGTCGGCCTCTCGATTCCCGATGCCTTCGGCAGCCCGCTCGGGCGCGCCGGCGGATTCAGCGACGGTCGCGATATCGGGGTGGTGTGTAACCTGCCGAATCGCACGGGGTGCACGGTACTGCCGATGTCGGGGGACGTGGGATCGCAGTACACTCCAGCGGCGGGCTGGGCGCAGTCGATCACGTACCATAGAGACAGCCTGGGCGACGCGAGTTACGCCGGCTGCATCAGCGTCGCGCTTGGCGGTGACGCGTCGGTAGCGACGAGCGGGTTCTGGGCGTCGCTGACCATGGCCACCACGCTCAAGTTGCCGATGCTGTTCTACATCGAAGACAATGGTCTCGGCATCAGCGTACGCGGCGACATGCAGACACCGGGCGGTGACATCGCACGCAATCTCGCGTCGTTCACGAATCTGTTCATTCGCAATGGCAGCGGCACCGACCCGCACGAGGCCGCCGGGCTGCTGCAGGAAGCGGTGACGCACGTGCGCAGCGGCGAAGGGCCGGCGCTGGTACGTCTCACGGTCCCTCGCCTGAGCGGTCACTCGGGGCCCGACAACCAGAAGGGGTATCGCACCGACGACGAGATCGCGGACGACCTGGCGCGCGATCCTCTGCCGAAGCTGCGCGACTATCTCGTGCCTGCGGTGATGTCTGCCGCCGAATGGACTGAGCTCGAAGTGGAGGTTGCGCGCGATATTGCGACCGGACTCGAGGAGGCGCGTGCCCGAGCCATCCCCAATCCTGCCACCATCGCACAGCATGTGATGGCGGACGAGTCGCCGGAGGTGGCCGAGGCGATGGGTGGCTTGTCGCGCGCCGAGCGGGCCGCGCTGCCCAGCACCGAGACACCGAGCGACGACGGCGAAATGCTCCGCTACGCGGAGGCAATCCGTCGGACGTTGCGCCATGAACTGGCGATCAATCCCAAGGTCGTGGTGTTCGGCGAGGACGTGGGTCCCAAGGGTGGCGTGCACCTCGTGACCGAAGGGCTGCAGCGGCAGTTCGGCAACGCGCGGGTGTTCGACACCAGCTTGTCGGAAGAAGGCATCATCGGTCGTGCCGTCGCGATGGCGATCAGCGGTTTGATGCCGGTCGCGGAGATCCAGTTTCGCAAGTACGCGGATCCCGCTACGGAGCAGCTCAACAATACCGGCACGATGCGGTGGCGCACGGCCAACCGGTTTGCTGCGCCGATCGTGGTGCGCATGCCGGGTGGGTTCGGCAAGGATGTAGGCGATCCATGGCACAGCATGAGCGACGAAGTGCGTTTTGCCCACGCGTACGGCTGGCAGGTGGCGATGCCGTCGAACGCGGCGGACGCGGTGGGCTTGTTGCGGGCGGCCATGCGAAGCCCCAACCCGACCATCTTCTTCGAGCACCGCTCGCTGCTCATGACCGGCGACGGCAGCGCCCGCTATCCGGGAGACGACTATGTGCTCCCGTTCGGCAAGGCACACATCGTCCGCGAGGGCACGGACCTCACGGTGGTGTCGTGGAGCGCGATGGTGCAGCGGTGCACCGAGGCAGCGGAATCGTTCGGTGATCGGGTCGAGGTGATCGACCTGCGTACCATCTCACCGTGGGACAGAGAGGCGGTGCTGGCGTCCGTGCGGAAAACCGGGCGCTGCCTGATCGTGCACGAGGACAACATGACGGCTGGGTTCGGTGCCGAGATCGCCGGTGTACTCGCGCAGGAGGCATTCTGGCACCTCGATGCCCCGGTGCGGCGCCTCGCGCCGATGGATATCCCGGTCCCGTACCACGCGGTGCTGCTGGACGCCGTCGTGCCTACCGTCGAGTTGATCCGGACGGAAATGGAAGCGCTCCTCGCCGTGTAGCGACACGGCGGTGGTCGCCCGACGACCCCAACCATGTCGCCGTTGGTACCGGCCTTGATCACTGCCGGGACCGGCAGTGATGTATCGCGCCGCGCCAAAATGGCTTACGATTCAGTAGCCCCGTCTAGGGCAATTCTTGGGCGGGCATTCGGGCGATTGCTGTGCCCGTTTTTTGGCACTTACGCACAGGATTCTATGACGAAACGACTGATCGGTCTCTCGCTGCTGACGGCGATGGCGGCGGTCCCCTCGGCCCAGGCGCAGAGCCTCGGCGAACGCATCGAAGTTGGTGCGTTCGGACAGTTCACCAAGCTGGACGACAAAGTTCGCATCGATAACGTGGCCGGCATCGGCGCGCGTGCGGGGCTCTCCGTGTACAAGTGGCTCGGTGTCGAAGGCGACATCCAGATCGGCAGCACCAAGGCCACCCGCGTGCCCAACGAAGACATCACGTACCGCCCGTTCCGCGGTCTGGCGACGCTGACCGTTCCGTTCGTTCCATCGAAGAAGGCCGCCCTGGTGCTCGGCGCCGGCTACCTGAATTCAGTGTATGCGGGCCGGAGCACGCCGAACGAGTACGAAGACGGCATGACGGGCCTCGTGGGTCTCAAGCTGTGCTCGAGCGGCCGGTGGGGCGCTCGCATTGACGGCATTCTCGACAACAACCCGTCACCGAACGAACAGAGCATCGACGGCACGTCGCGGAACCTCGGTCTTCGTGCCGGCGTGACGTACGCGCTTCGCGGCGGCTGCGCCACCGTCGAGCAGTTCGACTGGGCGCTCAAGATCGATCCGGCCACGGCCACGATCGCGCGTGGCAGCAACCGCCAGTTCGCGCTGTCAGCGGCCGACATGAAGGCGCGTCCGATCGAGATGCGGAAGGTCATGAACCAGACGTGCTCCTCGAGCGATGTGTCAGTCGCCACGGTGGACAACAGCGCGAAGGTCACGGCCGTGAAGTACGGCACGGCCACGATCACCTGCAAGGGAATCGTGAAGAAGATCGAGCGCTCGGCTTCGAGCACGGTCACGGTGCCGCCTCCGGCATGGACCCTCACGCTCACGCCGTCCAGCGGTTCGACCGATGTGGGCACGACGCTCTCGTTCACGGCAAAGGCCGTTGACGCGGACAACGTTGATCTCGGTGCGGCCGGTTGGACCTCGGGCCAAGCCTCGATCGCGTCGGTCAGCAACGGCACGGTGACGTGCAACGCCGCCGGCAATACCACGATCACGGCCGCGAAGACGGCCTATGGCAGCTCGCAGTCCAAATCGGCGACGGTGGAGTGCAAGGCCATTGCCGCGGCGCGTGTAGCGCTCGACGAAACGCTGTTCGACTTCGACAAGGCTGTCGTGCTGAAGTCGGGCGTGGACACGCTCAAGGTGGTGCTTGACGCCATGATGCGCATTCCGACGCTGCGGATCTCGGTGGAAGGACACACCGACTGGTACGGCGACGAAGCGTACAACAACACGCTCGCGAAGTCCCGCGCCGCCGCCGTGATGGCACGGTTGCTGAAGCTGGCCGGCAAGGACGCCGCATCAATCAAGGATCGCATCGTGTCGTCGAGCTTCGGCGAGCAGTGCATCATCGCACCAAACGGCGACGCCGATCCCGGCCCGCCGCGTCCGCGCGTAACGAAGGCCAACAAGGCCGCGCAGGCCCCGAACCGCCGTGTTGAAATCTGGCAGCTCCTGGATGGCAAGAGCGCACCGACCGCCTGCCGTTCGGCGGACGAGCGCGCGGGTCACGTGCCGTTTGGTGACCTGAAGTAGTTCGTGCGGGGCTGAAGTGAAACTGCAAACTCCCTAGTGAGCAGGGGGGAGGGTATCAGGGGGCAGGAGGCAGGAACCACGCGCGGTTCACCTGCTTCCTGCCCC
>CAIUOO010000506.1 GCA_903900795.1 uncultured Gemmatimonadota bacterium
AGTCATGCAAGCTGGGGAACCGAAGGGAGGCCTTCGACGTCGCAACATCCAGCACCGACAGCACGTCACGCAGCTTATCCGCATACGCCGCAGGCACCTTTCGGGCACTGTCCTTCTCGTACAACAGTTTGAGCCCTTTGTGTCGGAAGTTCTGAATCATTGAGGCTCCCTGGACTGTACAGTGACACGTGTCGCTTGTCAAATGACAGGGGCATTCGACGGCTCTCGTCGCCTTCACACTCGGGCTCGCGATACGCGCGCTCGATGGATAGTGCGGGGCCTTGGCCGCCGTCTGCCGCTGGATCGGCTGGAGCGCCGTCACCAACGCCGCGGAGCCCTGAAAGTCGCGACGGAAGTACGACTCGTGCGCCGGAGTGCGACATCGTCTGCGCGACGGGTTTGGCCCCGGCGCAGTCGCGGACACGATCGGGCCATACGCTGTGCATCATGGCACAGATCGTACGTCGACCCCGTCATCGGTCCGTCACGGCTCTTCACCACTCCGCCCTCACCCCCAGCCATACCCCCGCCCCCAACTCCCCGCCCGCGCACAGTTCTCCCAATTCACCCGCGCCAGCCCCAGCTCGGCATGCGTGGCCGCTAAACTCGGATCGAACCGCTCCAACCACCGCGCTGTTACCGCGGCATCAAGCGCCACGCCATCCGCCTCCAGCACCACGCCACTCGGCCGCTGATCGCGCGGGCCCCACACGAACGTCACCCGCGCCTCGCGCACGAACCCGGTCTGCACCATCGCCACGGCGATCTGACGCGTTCTGAGCGCCGCGGCACGATCGAGCCGCCACGGATCCTTCCCCGACAGCGCACCGCCACCAATGGCCACGTGGGGGCCGTAGAAGTCCATCACCAGCTTACGACCGGTCTGCCCGTTATCGTTCATCGGGCCGCCGTCGGTAAACGGACCCGCCTCATTCACGCGCACTACGAAGTCGGGGCCGGGCGCGGTGAGCAACTCCGGCATGCGCGCCGCTTCCTCGCGCAGCACGCGCGTGAACAGCTCCCGCACGGCGCGCTCCAGCACCACGGTGGGCGCGGCTTCGATGTGCTGCACACTGCTCACCACCCACGCCGGTGCGTAGCGCGTAAACCCGCCGGCACTCACTCCCACTGGGCGCAACGCGATCAGCAGCTTGCCATCGGGCCCGGCACCGAGCGTGCGCTGCTCCACGGTGAGCGTCAGCAGTTCGTCGCGTAGCAGCCACGCGAGATGCTGCTCCATGGGGAGCCAGCGCGTCTCGGGCGTGCCGATGGCATACCCGATGTGGATGGCCTGGTCGTCGGTGTACTCGCGCATCGCGCGCTCCTCGGGGTCGGACTCGTCGATGGTGCAGGCGAGTTGCACGTCAACGTCTGCCGGACGCGGGCACTGGTAGTCACTGCCGTCACCTACGCCCTCAAAGGGCACACCAAAACCCGCGCGCTCGTACACCCCGCGCACGGTGGCCTCCACGTACGCGCGGTCGAGCGGGCCGCCCACCGTGGACACGCGTCCGTTCACATGACAGATGTTGTGATGCACGGCCACCTCCACCTGCACGATGGCGCGGTCGTCTTTCGCCAGTGCGATGTCGACGATGGCGTCGGCGATCTGGTCGGCCAGTTTGTCGGGGTGCCCGGGCAGTACCGCTTCGGCGAAGCGCAGCCCGGCGGCCGTCGTGTTGTGCTGTGCATTCATGTTCAATGTCTCGGTGAAGGAAGGGGAGTCGTGCTCGTAAGCCACGGCGCGCCGGTGTGCAGTGGGCCGCCGCCCACCACACCCACGTGCAACGCCACCTGCGCGCGACGCAGCGCGGCACTGGTGGCTGCGGGCACGCGCTCGAGGTGACCATCGGTGAGCACGATGGCGCGGCTGCCAGGGGGGAGCTGTTTCGTGGCATGCTTGATCACCGCACAGATGGCGGTGCCGCCGCTCGACGGCACCTTGCCGGTCTCCAACTCATTCCCCGATGCGGCCACCACCACGGTGGAGAACCAGTACAGCGTGGGCTCGATCTCGCGCCGCAACGTGATCAGCGCGCGTCGCAGATGCGGCAACAGCAGCGACATGCTGCCGCTCACGTCCACGTAAATGGCCACCTGCTGTGGCTCCCGCTGGCGTTCGTACACGTGTCCATCGAACAACAACGGCATCGGGGCACCCAACAACTCCGCCGCCCGCGCTCGGCATGCCGCGCGCCGATCGTGCATGCGATGCACCACGCGCACGTCGCGCTGCCGCCAGGATACCCGCGTGCCGCCGGCACCGTTCGGCTTGATGGCCTTCCGCAGCAGCGTGCGCAGCGCCTGCTCCAGCGCCGGCGTACGCGACGCATCACGCACCGGCGTGAGCCCCACATGTCCACCGTTACCGGGAAGCTGCCCGCACAAGGGCTCGAGGGCCGAGGCCAGCAACTCCGCCGCGTCGTGATCGCGCGAGCCTCTGATGGCATCGCGGTCGAACGCGGTATCACCGTGCGCCCCCAGCAATGACACGCCTTCCGCCGGCAACCCGCCGCCTTCGCGCAGCGCGGCGATGATGTCGGCGTACGTGACCTGCGTGTACCGCGGAACGGGCGCCTCCCACCAATCACGATGTGCGTTCGCGACACGCGTGAGGTCGTACAGATCGCGATGAATTTCACGGAGCGCCGGTGGCATGTCGTGCGACGCTTCCCAGTCGGGCGCTAAGGGCCACCCCGGCGGCGGTCGCAGAATGAACTCCGGCGCTTTGCTGGCCGAGTAGAAGTCGGTGAAGAGATCGGTATAGCGCTCGATGTCGTAGCCGAACTGCACCGTGCTGTGGCGCACGCGTGTGCCCTGAATGGCCGCCAGCAGCGTGCGATTGATGACGGCGTCGAAGGCAATGTTGTGCACGAGCGTGGGGCGCGGAAACAGACGCGTGTGTCCCAGGGCGATGTGCAGCATCTCGTGCAGCACGAGCGTGGCCAACCGCTCGGGGGTGTGGCACCACTGCGCCACGAACGCCGGGTTGAGCAGCAAGCGCGGCCGGTCCACGCACTCCACGCAGGCCGTGGCGGTGGCGTCGCTCCATTCTACGGTGGACACCGTGAGCAGCGCGTTGATGGCGTGCGCGTGGACACCCACGAGCTCGAGCACGCGCGCCACCTGCGCGTCGGCGGTGCC
>CAIUOO010000507.1 GCA_903900795.1 uncultured Gemmatimonadota bacterium
CGACTCTGACCCCTTGAACTAAACTACTTGATCTACTGCCGCGACGCGATGACGCCCTTGGCGATCCGGTCCACCAGTGTGGGCGAGATCAGCTTGAGTAGCCGACCGATCTTGCCGCGCCACGTCATCACCAGATCCCGATCCCGGTTGGCCACGGCGGCAAGGATGAGACGGCCGCATTCGTCGGTTTCCATGGTCTCGCCTTTCCGGCGCGTGTAGCCGCGATCTCCGAACGGGGTGCCATCGGGGGACAGCGCCCGCTGATTGATCTCCGAGAACACGAAGCCGGGATAGATCATCGTGACGGACACACCCGTGCCGTCGAGCTCAATGCGGAGCGAATCGAAAAATCCCGCCATCGCATGCTTGGTGGCCGCGTAGACGGTGCGCTTGGGCACGCCGGTGAGCCCGGTGAGACTCGAAATGGCCACGAGGCGGCCCTTCGTGCGCTTCAGATGCGGGAGCGCATGGGCCGTGCACCACACGCTGCCGAGGTAGTTCACCCGCATCAGCGTGTCGAAGATCGTGAGATCGGTGATCTCCTCGAAGAGCCCGCTCGAGCCCATGCCGGCGTTGTTCACCAGCATGTCGAGTTGGCCATAGTGCGCCACCGTACGCGCCACGATCTCGGCACACGACGACTCGACGCCCACGTCACCGGGTACCACGAGCGCCTCGGCCCCCGCCGCCCGACACTCGGCGGCCACGGACTCCAGCCGCACGGCATCCCGCGCCGCGAGCGCCACCCGCGCGCCCTCGGCGGCGAACTGACGTGCGAGTTCAGCCCCGATGCCGCTGGAGGCGCCGGTGACCAGCACCACCTGGCCTGCGAAGCGCGAGCTCATGCTTGCCCGGCCGCGTCGTCGGGGTCGAGCAGCTCGTCGATGAAGGCGTCGCCTTCGAAGGGGGCATCGAGGATGCTCAGCGCGTGCGTGGCGTCGCCCACCCGTACAGCGAGGCGAACCGGATAGAGGAGGTGCATCGCGGGCAGCATGCCGCCCGCATCGTCGCGCAGGACTACGGCGGGAATGTGATGTGCTTCCAGCACGCTCCGCGCGACGAGTGCTTGCATCTCGTTGACGTACTCCCGAATGACCATCATGGCGGCTCCCATAGGGCGAACATATGGCACGGCGCGCGCCACCGTGAGGGTGGTGTACACACCGACTAGATTTCCGGAATGGCGGCGTCCTTTGGCATTTTCGTACTGGCAGAGCTTCCCGGCGAAGCGGGTGCCATGGTGCGAGAGATTCAACAGCGGTTCGATCCGAAGCTGGCCCGGCTCACGCCCCCACACGTGACGCTGGTCGGCTCGTCAGGCGTGGGCGCGATGCCCACCGATACCCCGGTGGCGCGCATCCGGGAGGCCCTCGAGCCGATCGCGTCCAGCACGGCACCGATGGAACTCGCGCTGGGGCTGCCGCACCGCTTCATGCAGACGGACATCGTGTCGTTGCCGCTGGATCATAACGGGCCGCTCCGGGCGCTGCACGAGCGACTCGCGCGGAGCGGATTGCCGTTCAAGCACGCGCGGTTCCGGTTTACGCCGCATTGCACGCTGAGCTTCTATCCCATGCTCACACCGGCGCGCGAACGCGAGCTCCTGGCGATGCGCGTGAATGCGCCGGCGATCATCGAGCGGCTACAGGTCTATCTTACCCGCGACCCGCAGCCGTCCAAGTTGTTGTTCGAGATCGCACTGACCGGCGAGCTTACGGGCAGCGCGTTTCCGGGCGCAGCTTCTGGTACGTCGACATTGCGTGCTTGAGGCCGAGGAGCGCGGAGGCTTCGAGTTCGTATTCGAGCTGCAGGTCGCCGAGCTTCTCGACATCGTGCTGGGTCAGCTGGCGCGAGGCCTTCTCGGCGATGCTGTGGCGGCGGAGGTACTCACGCGCCGCCAGCCACATGGCGTTCGCGGCCTGCCGGACGCCGGCGTCGTCGCTGATCGTGGCCGTTGCGCACGTCTTTTCGAAGTCGCGCACGCATTCGGCCAGCGCCAAATCGATGTTGTCCACCATGGCTTGAGCTGCTCCGAGTTCGGACTTCGCGACCGACAGCGTGTTCAGGCGGGCGAGTCGCTCATGCTGACGACAGGTTTCTGACGCGGTACGCGCGAGGGCGTCGCAACAATAGAGCGGCCCCTGCTGATCAGCGGTCGGATCGTCGAGCATCATCGAGGAAGCAGCAGCGCGGGAGGCAGGCATGGTGGGGGCAAGAGTGGCCAACGGGTCCGTACGCCTGACAACCGGTTCGCACAGGCGTACCATGTGATCTAGCGAACGCACCCATACAGGTGGTAGTGGGTGCGCGAAGGACGGCACGTGAATCGACACAAGTATCGTCCACTCGCTCGGCACGGGCAGTACACTTCGCACATGACCGCCCACATCGATTCCTTCGCGCATCTGCTCATCGACACGTCGGCCGCCGGCGTGCGCACGATCACGTTGAACCGTCCCGAACGGCTCAACGCGGTGAATCCGCGACTGGCCGACGAACTGCCGGTCGCGATGGCGCAGGCGGCACGCGAGGAGGCGGTGCGTGTGGTGGTGATCACGGGCGCGGGCCGCGGATTCTGCGCCGGGCTGGATCTTGGTGAGCCGAGTTTACGGGCGGATGCCGACCGTGCCACGCGACTGGATCCGTACTACTGGGTGGGGCGGTGGGTGCAGGCGATCACGTCGTGCGAGAAGCCGGTGATTGCGGCGGTGAACGGCGCTGCCGCCGGCGCCGGCTTCGGTTTGGCGTTGGCCTGTGATCTCCGCCTCGTGAGCGCGAGCGCCACGGTCACGGCCGGCTACGTGCGACGTGGGTTGTCGCCCGACGCGGGCGTCACGTGGTTCCTGCCGCGCCTGATCGGACACGCCCGCGCCACGGACATCATTCTCACGGGTCGCGACGTGCGCGCCGACGAAGCGGAACGCATCGGACTCGCCACGTCGGTGCTGGCGGACGATGTGTTCACTGACGGCGTGCAGCGCTACGCGGCGCAGCTGGCGGCCGGCCCGCCGCTGGCACTGGCACTGTCGAAGCGGTTGCTGCTGGCGAGCGCCGATGCCACGCTCGACGCGCAACTGCGCGAGGAATTCACACACATCAAGAGCTGTTTCGCGAGTGCCGATGTGCGCGAAGCGATGGCGGCGTTCAAGGACAAGCGGGTCCCGACCTTCGAGGGGCGCTGACGCGCGCCTGCGCTGACGCGCGCCTGCGCTGACGCGCGCCTGC
>CAIUOO010000508.1 GCA_903900795.1 uncultured Gemmatimonadota bacterium
CCGGGATGCCGCACTCGGGGAGCGTCGCCACGTACACCGGCGCACGGCCGCGCATGGCGCGTGGCTGTAGCTGTTCGGCCGCCCAATCGTACAACGTGTCATGCTCGCGGACAATCGCGGCGAGATCGTCGAGCACGGCCGAAGTGCCCGTGACATCGGCGGCGCCGACGACGCGGGTCAGTGGCGCCGGATTCACGACGCCGCGCCTGTGGACATCACCGGCCACACCTGTGGCGGTGTGCCGTGCGGTCGGGCCACGGCGAGGCGACCGCCTCCGTTACCCGCCGCTGCGCGCGCGCGGCCGATGGCGGTGAGCAGCGCGCGGGCCTTGTTCTCCGTCTCGGCCCACTCGCTCTCCGCCACCGAGTCATGCACGATGCCGGCACCGGCCTGTACCGACGCCACCCCGTCGGCGATGACACAGGTGCGAATCGTGATCGCCAGATCCATGCGGGTATCACCGGCCCCGATGAACCCGATCGCGCCGGCATAGGCACCACGGCGCTCGGGCTCGAGTTCGTCGATGATCTCCATCGCGCGTACTTTCGGCGCGCCGGTCATCGTGCCGGCGGGGAACACCGCCCGGAATGCATCGAGTGCGCTCGAACCATCGGCCAGTTCGCCCTCCACCTGACTCACGATGTGGAACACATGCGAGTAGCGCTCGACGGTCATGAGATCGGTCACCCGCACGGTGCCGTAGCGCGCGAGACGGCCGACGTCATTGCGGCCGAGGTCGACCAGCATGACATGTTCGGCGCGCTCCTTCTCGTCGGCGAGCAGTTCGGCGGCGAGGGCCACATCTTCTTCCGCCGTCTTCCCGCGAGGGCGCGTGCCGGCAATCGGGCGTACGGTGAGGCATCCGTCGGCCACGCGGACCAGCAGCTCCGGCGAGCTGCCCACGAGCTCCATGCCGTCGAGCATGAGGTGGTACATGTACGGCGACGGATTGAGCGCCCGCAGCGCGCGATACAGCGTGGTCGTGTCGAAATCGAGGGGCACCGACATGCGACGCGCGAGCAGCGCCTGAAAGACGTCGCCCGACAGGATGTATTCCTTAATGCGCCCCACGTCGCGGATGAAATCCTCGCGCGCATAGTTCGATTCCGGGACCGCGGCCGGCGCCGATTCATTCAGCGTGAGGGGCGGCAGCACGTCTGGCCCCTGCAGCCGCACAATCGTATCGGCGAGCGTGTGAACGGCCTCGGCGTGCAAGGCGTCGAGTGCATCGTCCGACACACCCGCCGGGACGGGCACCGAGACGATCACGCGCGCCTGCCCGCGCCAGTTGTCGATGACGACCAACGCCTTCGTGAACACGAAGCAGGCGTCGGGATAATTCAGCGCGCGCGGCGGCGAGTTCGGCAGCTGCTCGATGTGCCGCACCACGTCGTAGGCAAAGAAGCCAATCGCTCCGCTCCAGAGTGCGCCCAGCTCTGGGGCCGGCACCGGACGCATGTCGCGCACGATGTCACGCAGGTCGGCGATCGGGTCGGTTGGTGTCCGCGCGCCATACCATCCCTGCACCTCGTCCCAATCCTCGACGACCCCATCCCGTAGGCGCCACGCCCCGCGCGGCTCGGTGCCGAGATAGGTATAGCGTGCCCACGACTCGCCGCCGGCGGGCGCTGACTCGAGCAGGAAGGCGAACGGGCCGCGGCGCACTTTGGCGAACGCGGCGACGGGCGTGCACAGATCAAGCAAGCAGTCGCTCCAGACGGGAACGAGTCCACCCGTGGCACGGCACTGTGCGGCGCGAGCGCGGAAATCAGCGAGAGCAGTCATCACGAGGAACTTCGCCGCCGCGCTCGCTGCAGGGCAAGCGACGGCGTAGCATTGGGTATGTGCCCTTCACGCCCCAGGCGGCCTGCGATCCCGACGGCCGACGTCCAGATCTCGGTCGGTGTGGTCGACGTCGTCGTCCTTGCCCCAGCTCCGCACGGCCGCCGAGATCGCTGGCGGGTGCTCACCCTGCGCCGGGCCGCCGGCGTGCGTTGTACGGGGGCGTGGGAGCTCGTGCATGGCCGCATCGAGCCGGAAGAGCCCCCCGCCGACGCTGCCCGGCGGGAAGTGCTCGAGGAGACCGGCTTGGTCGTCCAACGGCTGTACACGCTCGCCGTCAATCCGTTCTACCTCACCTCGCACAATACGATTCAGATGGCCGTGGTCTTCGCCGCCGTCGTGGAGCACGCCAGCGTGGTGATGCTGAGCCATGAGCACGATACCACGGCTTGGCGCACGCCCACGGCGGCGATCAAACATCTGGCCTGGCCGCGAGAGCACGAGGCCGTGCGCTACGCGATGCACCTGCTGCGCGATGGGGATGCCGGCGCGGTGGAAGATGTGTTACGCGTGCCCGACGCCTGACGCCGACTTCGCGTCAGGCCGGCGGTTTCGGGGCGGCCGCGGCGCGTGAGCGCACTAAGGACCGTTCGCGCTCGATTCGCTGAATCACACGGTTCCAGTCGGTCACGCTCGGCGTGCTCTCCATGAGCGCGGAGAGCGGCTGGTTCACGTCGATCTGCCCGTCGAAGATGAGCAGCGCCGACTGCACGTCGCGCTGCTTCAGACGGTATTCGCCGAAGCCCGGCGTGATCGGGAGCATGTCGAGCGGCCGGAAGTCGCGTCCGGTGTTGTTGATGATGAACTCCTGCGGAGAAAAGCGCGTTTCGCCTTGCTCCTGCGCAAAGAAGCTCACGTACCAGATCGAGTAGCTCGGGAGACGATTGCGCTCCTTCACGGCGAGCAAATCCCGATCCTTGCTGGCGACGAGCTCGCGTAGCGACCGGTACGAATCCGGTGACAACAGCCGGATGATCCGCTCGTCGAGCGGGATCGCGCGCACCTGCAGGCCATTCGCGGGCGACACCTTCAGGGCAATGTCGTCCTGACGCAGTGTGCCGAAGCCGGCGGGGATCCAGTTGGGGTCGAGCGTGTCACCCTGCGTGCCCGACTGTCCGGCGGGGGGCATGGCCGGCGGCATGACCGGCCGCACCTGCGCGACGATCGTCGTTGTCGCGGCGAAGGCGCCCAGCACGCTCGCCACGACGGCCAGCACGGTCTGTTTCGCAGCCACCATCACGTCGCCCCTGGTTCAGACGGTTGTTCGGCGTGGCCCTCCGGCAGGTCGTCGGAGGATGCGTCCGACGGCTCCGGGAGCTTCCAATCGGGAAGCGCCAGCAAGTCGATCAACGCCGACGCCAGTTCATCGCGGCCCAGCCCGGTGGTCGCACTGAAGGGCACGATCTGATCAATGTCCAACCCGAGAAACTTCGACAGCGCTTCGAGGCGCGGCTTCACGTCGAGCTTCCGCAGCTTGTCGATCTTGGTGACGGCAAAGATCGTCGGGACGCCAAGATCA
>CAIUOO010000509.1 GCA_903900795.1 uncultured Gemmatimonadota bacterium
GCCGATGCCCGTCGGGCCGAGCTCGATGCGGTCAGCGCCGCGGGTGAAGCGGAGCGGGCGCGGGCCGCGCTCGACAGCGCCGAGCAGGGCCGGCGCGATCTCGGGCGTCTGCAGGACACCCTCGACGCCCTCGAGACGGATAAGCAGCTGCACGATGAGCTCGATCGCGCGCTGACCGACCTGCGTACCGATCTCAACTTCCAGTTGCGCCCGGAGCTGGCCGAGATCGCCAGCGGGTTTCTCGATGGGCTGACCGACGGGCGGTATAGTGCGCTGGAGTTTGACGAGGACTACAAGGTGCTCGTGATGGAGGAGGGGCTGCCCAAGCCCGTCATCTCGGGCGGTGAGGAGGACCTGTGCAATCTCGTACTGCGACTGGCGATTTCGCAGATGATCGCCGAACGGGCCGGTCAGGCGTTCTCGTTGCTGATTCTCGACGAAGTCTTTGGGTCACTCGACGAAACACGTCGGGCGAATGTGGTCGAACTCCTGCGTCATCTGCATGATCGATTCGAGCAAGTCATCGTGATCACGCACATCGAGCAGGTCCGGGAAGGGCTCGATCGCGTGCTGCTGGTACGTTTCGACGAGACGCGTGGATGCAGTGTCGTGCACACCAGCGCGCCGGTGCTGCCCGATGAACCGCTCGATGCCGAGCGGCTCGACGCTGAGCTGCTCGACGCTGAGCTGCTCGACGCCGCGCCGCCCGGGGCCGACCGCCACGGCCCGCTGACGCCGGCGGGTGCATGACGGCGCCGCCGCGTCCCGGGCGCACCGCCCGTCCGCTCGCGGGGCCGATCGTCGCCACGGTCGACGACATTGCACAGCTGAACGAGGTCTTCGCGGAAGCGTTCACGGAGCGCTATCGGAAGGATGGCATGACGGGCGTACGCGTGCCGCCGCTCAATCCGGCGATCTGGCGCTATGCCATCGAGGGTGCCGGTGACGGTGCGCTGTGCTGGCGCGACGAACGCGGGCGCATCGCCGCCTTCAACATTGTGCATCACTCCGGCACCGAAGGCTGGATGGGGCCGCTGTGCGTCCGCCCCGACTGCCAAGGCGCCGGACTGGGCAAGATCCTCGTTCAAAGCGGCATGCGGTGGCTGCGCACGCAGTCGGTGACGGTGATCGGACTGGAGACGATGCCCCGGACGATGGAAAACATCGGGTTCTACTCGAATCTCGGTTTCGTCCCCGGCCATCTCACGGTGACACTGACGCTCGATGCGGCCTTGGGCGAGCGCGGGCCGGTGTTGCTCTCGCAGCTGTCGTCGCTCGAGAAGGAGGCCGCGATTGCCGCGTGTCGCGATCTCACGATGCGGGTCATGCCCGGGTACGACTTCACGAACGAACTCGAACTCACCGATCGCCTCGCGCTGGGCGACACCATTCTGATGGGGCCGCCCGAGGCGCCGACCGGATTCGCGGTCTGCCACACCGTTCCGTTGGTCGAGGGACGGACACGGGACGAACTCCGCGTACTCAAGCTCGTGCTGTCCAGGCGCAACGCGCTGCCGCCGTTGCTGGGCAGTCTCGCTGATCTGGCGCGCCGAACCGGAACACGGCGTGTGGCGATTCGGCTGCAGGGCGATTACCCGGACGCGTACCGCACACTCGTCGCGCTGGGCGCGCGAGTGCGCTGGACGGATCTGCGGATGAGCGCCTCTGGTTGGAACGAAGTCCCTCCCACCGAGGGCATGGTGCTCTCGAATTGGGAGATTTGAGCGGGCGGGGTTAGCGCTTCTGGTTCGGACCCGCGGGGGTGTCGCGCACCACGATGCGCCAGATCACGAGAAAGACGCCTCCGGTGAGCATCAGGTGGATCCAACCGGGGGCCTCGGTCAGGTACGTGATACCGCCCCACGCGATGAGCATCACGATTCCGGCAAGCAGAGAATAGTCCATGCCGTAATCTCGCATTGCGCGCGCCGTGGCGCACCATGTACAATATCGTCGTGTGGCACGCCCCCCCCGGGGGGCGGTACCCAACCCGTGTGCGGGGCGGAGAGAATTACCTCTTGAGCCGATAAGTCCTAAGAAAAGGTCCGACAGACTGCGTTCACGTCATGCCCCAGTGCGGGGAAGGCGACCGCGCGGTGAGGGCCTTATCCGTATTCTTTGGGCTTCAAGACCTCCTCTTCGTTCCGCAACTTGCGCGAAAGCCCCGCCCGTTGGCGGGGCTTTCGTGTGCTCGTCCCTGACCGCGCTGCCGTCGTGGGCCGCCTTGCCGGCGCGCACAGGGGGGAACGAGTTTGGGGATGGAACCTCTCCCTCATTCGGGTTGTTTGTCCTCTATGCCTATCGTTACCGCGACGCGACTCCTGCGTTTCAATGCGGCCCACCGCGTTCACAACCCTGCGCTCTCCGACGAGGAGAACACCCGTCTGTTCGGCAAGTGCAACAATCCGAACTGGCACGGCCACAACTACAAACTCGAAGTCTCGGTCAAGGGGCCGATCGATGAGCGCACCGGTTATGTGATCGACTTGGGGATGCTGCGCGACACGGTGGAGCGGCACGTGGTGAGCGTGACCGACCACCGCAATTTCAATATCGACGTGCCGTACATGCAGGGGATCAACCCCACCACGGAGAATGTCGTCGTCGGTATGTGGCGCGAGTTGGCGCCGGTCGTGGCGCCCGGGAAACTGGTGCGGCTGCGCCTCTGGGAAACGGAGAACAACTATGTCGACTACGAGGGGGAGTAAGGACGTGATCCGACCGACACTGGCGGCAAGCGTAGGCGTGGCGGCGGTCGATCCCGACGACATGGAGACGGACAGCGCAACGCAGGTGGAATTCGAAGGGCTCATCCGGCGACAGCTCGAGATGCTCGGCGAAGATCCCAATCGCGATGGACTGCTCAAGACACCCAGTCGCGTCGCGAAGTCGATGGCGTGGCTGACCCGTGGCTACGACCTCGATGCCCGCCAAGTGATCGGCGACGCGTTGTTCGAGGAAAATCACGAGAACATGGTGATGGTGCGTGACATCGAGATGTACTCGATGTGCGAGCATCACATGCTCCCGTTCTTCGGCAAGGTGCACGTGGCGTACATCCCCAACGGCAAGATCGTGGGCTTGTCCAAACTGCCGCGTGTGGTCGAAGTGTTCGCGCGTCGCCTGCAGGTGCAGGAGCGCCTCGGTGAGCAGATCGCCAACGCGATCGACGACGTGCTGCAGCCCAAGGGTGTCGGCGTCGTGATCGAAGCCGTACACCTCTGCATGATGATGCGCGGCGTCGAGAAGCAGAGTTCGCGCACGATCACGTCGTCGCTGCGAGGGCAGTTCCGCGATGACCCCAAGACCCGAAGCGAATTCCTGCGCTTGGCCCACGGTCCGTCGGCGCCGTTCTGATGCTCCGCGGCACGTCGGCCGTGGTCACGGGCGCATCACGTGGCATCGGTCGTGCCGTGGCCGGTGCGCTCGCCGCGGCGGGTGCGCGCGTGTTTCTGATTTCCCGTTCCGCTGGTGATCTCGAGCAGGTCGCCACGGTCATCGGGCGCGGTGCGGTCGCCGTGCCGTGCGATGTCACGAACGCCGACGCGGTGAACCGGGCGGTTGATGTCATCGGCGAGTCTGCGGCGGCCGGACCGATGATCCTGATAAACAACGCGGGTGTCTTTCCGCTCGGTGCCATCGAACGCACCGATCCCGCCATCTTCGAGCGGGCGCTGCAGGCCAACCTGATGGCGCCGTTTCGATTCCTGCATGCCTTCGTGCCGCGCATGCGGGCGGGCGGGCAGGGTCACGTGATCACGATCGGTTCGGTCGCCGATCGCAGCATCTACAGCGGCAACGGCGCCTACTCGGCCAGCAAGTTCGGCGCCCGTGCCCTGCACGAAGTACTGCGCGAGGAACTGCGAGGGAGTGGTATCCGCGCCACGCTGGTTGCCCCGTCGGCAACGGATACACCGATCTGGGATCCGATCGATCCGGATAACACGCCGGGTTTCCCGCCACGGGCGGCGATGCTGCGCCCCGAGGATGTGGCCGACGCCGTGCTTTGGGCCGTGACCCGACCGTCCCACGTCAACGTCGACGAACTCCGCATCAGTCGGGCCTGAGCGGCGCCGCGAGCGGGACTGGTTCGTCGGTGACTCGCCGAACCCTGCCATCGGTTGCACCTTCAGGGCGGTACCCGCCCCTGAATGTCTCCGACGTCCCTCTCGAACGACCCATGCCCGCCTTTCTGACCGTACACCCGCGCCGCGCGCTCCGCACGGCCGCTACCAGTGCTACACTGGCCGTGGCGGCCATCGCAGGCCCCTCGCAGCTAAGCGCCCAGGGCGCTGTGTCAGCTGCCGCGCCATCTGCCGCGCCATCTGCCGCGCCATCTGCCGCCCTCACGCCTGCCGACCTGCTCGACGTACAGACGGTCTCGGCCGGGGACTACTCGCCCGATGGAAAGTGGCTGGTGGTGCGGATCGCCCGCCGAGGCGACGGTCTGGGGTTTGTCGCAGCGCGCGATGGCGACCCGAGCTACACCCGCCCGGCGCCTTCCCGTTTGCTGCTCCTGAACACCGCGACCGGCGACACGACGCCTATCCTGAGCACGCCGCGCACGATCGGGACGCTCGCCTGGTCGAGGCAGAGTGAGCGCCTCGCGATCTCCACGCGTGACACCATTCCGCAGTTGCTGATCTGGGATGTCGCCACCCGAAAGCTTCGCGTTCAGGCGCTCTCGGGCGCACGGCTGGCGGAGAACAGCGATCTGTCCTGGACCGACGACGGACGGCTCCTGCTGGCCATTCGGGAACGGCAGTGGTTGAGCGAAGTCCGCGCGCGCTTCGACTCGCTCGTGCGGGGGCCGATCTCGGTGCAGGTCGGCACCGAACCGTTTCTCGCGTGGGACGTCCTGCGTCGACTGGGCAATCGCGCCATCGTGGTGGCGCTCACGCCGCAGTCGGCGCGCCTCGACACGCTCATCCCCGCCTCGCAGATCTCGAGCTGGAACGCCTCGCCCGACGGCCAGCGGATCAGCTGGCGCGAAGACCGCAACGCCCAGACGAATTACGAGGGCGGACCAAGTAACGAATCCCGTCTGCTCGCCCGTCTCGGGCGCGACAGCGCTCGCGTCGTCTTCGCCTCGTTGCGCGGTGTCACGGTCCTTCAGGCTGCTGACGGCGATCGGTATGCGTTTGCCCGTGACGGGGCGATTTATCTCGCGAGCCTTACAGATACGACGCCGCGACGGCTGATCGGCCCTGCACCGCGTGCGCGTGGTGACAGTGCGCGCGGCAACGACGTCGAGCGTTTCACGCTGACAGGCTTCTCGCCGTCTGGCGCAGATGTCGTGGTCTCATCGCGCACGGGGCTGCACCTGGTTCGCGCGGCCGACGGCGCACGTCGCACGATCGGGGCGGTCACCGACACCATCCGCGGACCGCGCTTTGCGCTCGCCGACTGGAGTCGGGATGGACGCACCCTGCTCCTCAGCATGTCGTCGCGCACCACGTGGGATCGCGCGCTGATCCGCGTGACGCTCGCCGCCGACCGCATCGACACGCTCGTGCGCGACGGCCGCCTGTATGGCGCGCCGAAGCTGAGCCCCGACGGCGCGCGCCTGGCGGTCATGATCGCTGAGAACGGCCGCCCCGCCGACCTATGGTTGGGTGATGCCGTGATGTTCGCGCCGAAGCGACTGGTGGAATCCAATCCCCGATTGGCCTCGCGCGCCCTCCCCAGTACCAAACTGGTCGAGTATCTCGATGCCGACGGCCGAGCGCAGTTCGGCGTGCTGACGATGCCGGCCGGTGGTGGACGCGCACTGCCCACCGTCTTCAGCGTGTATGAGGACTTCTTCGACGATAGCTTCGATGCCACGACCATGCTGCTGGCGAGTCGCGGGTACGCGGTGATGAAACCGTCGGTGACCTTCGAGACCGGCTATCCGGGCGAAGCCTGGCTGAAGGGTGTGACGGCAAGCGCCAACAAGCTGATCGAACTGGGTATCGCCGATAGCAGCAAGTTGGGAGTGCACGGCACGAGCTACGGCGGGTATGCCACCAACTTGCTGATCACGCAAACCAATCGTTTCAAGGCGGCGATCAATATCTCAGGCAAGGTCGATCTCGTGTCGTTCTACACCGACTCGCCGCGGCTCGGCGTGCGCAACGTCAACGCCGCCGAAAAGACGCAGGATCGCATCGGTGCCACGATGTGGGAGCAGCCGCAGAAGTACGTGCAGCACAGCGCGGTGCTGTTCGCCGACCGGATCAAGACGCCGTTGCTGCTGGTCACGGGCGGCGAGGATCACAATGTGCCGGCGATCAACACGCGCGAGATGTATTTCGCGCTGCGTCGGCTCGGCAAGCCGGTGGAGTGGGTGAACTACACGAACGGCGGACACGGCATTCCCATGACAAACGCTGCCGAGTTTGCCGACTGGCACAATCGGTTGCTCGGATGGTACGACCGGTATCTCAAGCCGGCAGCGGCAACCATCCCCGCGTCGGAGCAGCAGCACCTCCCTCGCTAGCTTCCGGTATGCAACGCGACCTGCTCGATGCCCTCCGCTGTCCCGGCACGCACGAAGAAAGCTGGCTCGTGGCCATGGTGCTGGAGGCCAACGGTCCGACGCTGCTGGTGGCGGAACTCGCCTGTCCGGTGTGTGGTGCGGCGTTCCGTATCGACGACGGCGTGGCGTACTTCGCGGATCTCGCACCGATCGCGCGCCACCCCCCCGCATGGCCGACCGAGCCGTACACCAGCGACATGGTGCTGCGGCTGGCGGCGCTGTTGGGTGTGGCGGAGAGCCGGTTCCCGGTGGGGCTGGTGGGCCATCACGCGGCGGCCAGTGGCGTGCTGGCGTCGTTCGTGTCGGCACCGCAGTTGCTCATCAACAGTGGCCCGGCGATCCCCGGCCCGGGCGTCTCCCGTATCGCGGTGGCCGAGCGGCTTCCGCTTGGCGTAGAAACGCTGGCCGCGATCGCGGTCGATGCGGCACATGCCACCTCCCTGTTCCTCGAGAGTGCTGCCCGGGCGCTGCGACTCGGCGGACACTTGGTGGCGCCGGCGGATGCGCCGGTTCCCGCGGGGATGCGCGTGCTCGCGCGCGATGCCACCGAATGGGTCGCCGAAACGACCACGCGCGCCAGCGGGCTCGTGGAGCTCCGCCGACGCGCCCCTGATGCCATCGGCTAGCGCCTATTCCTCGTAGAGGCCGTCGATGAGCTGCTTGTACGTCTTGTCGATCACGCGGCGCTTGACCTTGAGCGTCGGCGTGAGTTCGCCGCGCTCCACGCTGAAGTCGTGTTCCAGCAGCGCGATCTTCTTCGGTGTCTCATAGCTCGCCAAGCCGGCCAGCTGTGTCGTCACTTCCTTGTCCATCTTCGCGGTGATCACCGGCAGCGCCAGCAGCTCGGCGCGGCTGGTCCAGGCGATACGCTGCGAGGCCGCCCACTGCTCGAGCTGCTCCCACTCCGGCACGATCAGCACGACCGAGAACCGACGCTTGTCGCCGATCATCACGGCTTGGGACACGTACTTGTTCATCCTGAGCATGTTCTCGATCGGCTGTGGCGCAATGTTCTTGCCGCCAGCCGTCACGATGATGTCCTTCTTGCGATCGGTGATGTACAGGAAGCCGTCGGTCAGTTCACCGATGTCACCGGTGTGGAACCATCCCGCCTCGTCGATGGCGTCCGTCGTGGCCTCCGGAAGGTTGTAGTAGCCGCGCATGACGTGCGGCCCCCGCGAGAGAATCTCCCCGTCGGCCGCGATCATGACGTCCACCCCGGGGATCGGACGGCCGACGCTGCCCAGTCGGTAGTGCTCGAACGTGTTTGTGGAGATCACCGGCGAGGTTTCCGTGAGGCCGTAGCCCTCCAGGATGATCAGGCCGGCTGAGTAGAAAAACTTGGCAATGTCGGGCGAGAGCGGTGCGCCACCGGACACGAAGAAACGCAGCCTGCCGCCGGTCCGCGTCTTGAGCTTCGAGAACACCAGCTTCTGCGCGAGGGCGTACTGCATCGCGAGCAGGCCGGATGGCTCGCGTCCCGCCAACTTCTCGTCGGCCCAACGCTCTCCGACGGCCTTGGCCCAGAAGAAGATGCGCTGCTTGAGGGCACCGCCGGCGCGCGCGTTTTCCACCACGCGCGCGTAGATCTTTTCGTACAGACGCGGTACCGACATCATCATCGTCGGCTTCACTTCGCTCATGTTCGCCGGCACCGTGTCGATTGATTCGGCGTACGCGATGCGCACGCCGTTCGCGAACAGGAAGTAGTCGCCGGTGCGTTCGAAAATGTGGCTCAGCGGAAGGAAACTCAGCGCGAGGTCGCTCGTGCTCACCTGCAGCGATGTCTTCGTGGCGATGACGTTCGAGTACAGGTTGTCCTGCGTCAGCATCACGCCTTTCGGGTTGCCCGTCGTTCCCGACGTGTAGATCAGCGTCACCAGTTGATCGGGTGTCACCGCCAACGCGTCACGCTTGAAGGTCGTGGCGCGCTCGGCGTTGTCGAGGGCGGCGCCCTTCGCTTCAATTTCGGCGAGGGTGAAGTCGCAGCCGTCGGCCTTGGTGGCCGCGAAGCCGATGATCCATTGCAGGCCGGGTACGTCATGGCGGATCGACGCGACCTTCTTCGCTTGATCAGCGGTGGAGACGAAGATGGCACGCGCTCCCGAATCGTTCAGCAGATAGGGCAGCTGTTCGGCGGGAAGTGTGGGATAAATGGGCACATCCGTGATGGCGCTGCAGATGCAGGCATAATCCGCGATCAGCCACTCGGGGCGGTTCTCCGAGAGAATCGCCACGCGCTCCTGCGCCACGATCCCCATGTCGGCGAGGCCGAGCGCCGTACGGCGCACGCGCTCCATGATCGTGCGGTGAGACATCGGCTCCCACGCACCGCGCACTTTCGTATTCAGCGCGTCGGCCTGGTCGAATCGCTCGACGGCGTCAAAGAACAGCGCGTTGATGGTGCCGTGTGGCGGCCGTGGGCCGCCGGAGGCATAGCGTGATGAGGCGAGCGGGCCGTTCATCGTCACGTTCAGGGCAGGGGTGGAATCAGCCGCGATCGAAGTCATCGCCATCTCCGACTGGAGCGAAAAGCAAGCGGAGGCGCATCGGTACACCGAACCGAGCGACGCCAAAGTAGGATGCAGTGAAATTGCGCCCGGACGCCGTCTGGCGGGAGTCCTCAGGACGATCCGGACCCACGACGAACGGGGGCCGTCAGCCGCACCGGCGATCCCTTGAGCGACTTCCCCTTGTAGGTCACGGTGGCGCGAACGACCAGAGACTCGACCGCAGCCCCCGTCGGAAACTGAAGCGCGCGCACGCGCACGCGCCGCCCGGCGACGCCGCTGTCGTCGGTGGTATCGATCGTACTGGCGCGCCCCTGATCGTCCACCAAATAGGCGGCGGCCATTGTGTCGTTGGTGGGATTGGCCGGCGAGAGCAACTGAAAGCGGACGGGCCACGAGCGCACCCCGGTGACAGCCTTGGCTTCGACGTGCCGGACGCTGACGGAGAGTGCCTTGGTTGAGTTGGCGTCGAAACCACGACGGCCGGTGTCGGGCAGGGTGGTGCCGAGAATCTCTCTGAGGCTCGCCCCATCCACAGAATCCGGGCGGGTCACGATGCGAAGGCCACGCAGGACCTGGAGCGATGCGCCAATGCGTGCCGCGATCCGTTTGTCTCCCGAGACGAGCTGCCTCGCGACCACCACCCCGGTGGCGGAATCGATCGCGAGCGCCGAGTCGATGTTGGCGTCGGCGTACAAGTAGCGCGGCGTGGCATCGGCGATCAGCTCGCCGCGCACGTTGAACACGCGGGCGCGCACCGGCGCGACGATGCCATCGATGGTGCGCAGCGTGTCGCCCACGACCGCCGATGGCGACGGGAAGGGATCGAGTTCGATGGCCGCGGCCTCGTCTGGACCGAGGCCGACTTCGGCGCACGCGGTCCCGACGCAGGTGGCGGCGAGGACAGCTGTCATGATGAGGGCACTGGCGCGACGACGCGCGCGGACTGACGATCTCACGCGAAGCGCTCGGCCAGCCGCGTCGCGATGTTCACGTAGGCCTGACTTGCCGCGTCAGCCGGATTCCGCAGGACGACCGGCTGACCGGCGGCGAAGGCATCGGCCGTGGCTGGCGTCCGTGGAATCGGTGTGTCGAACACGAGATGCTGCGGGAGGTGTTCACGCACGTAATGCACGACGCGTTCCGACGCCGGATTTCCCTGCTCGAACATCGTGAGGAGGATGCCTTCGAGTGTGAGTTCGTCGTTGATGCTGATCACGTCCTGAATCGCCCGCAGAATTTGCGGGGTGGTCTGCAACGCGAGCGGTTCGCACTGCAACGGCACGACCACGTGCTGACTGGCCGCCAGCACGCGACGCGTGATCGCACCAAGCCCCGGTGGCGTGTCGACGACGACCACGTGACACCGTTCGCGGGCCATGGCGAGCAGATCGGCCAGCACAGAGCTCTCACCAACGCGATGCTGAAAGTCCGAGTGATCCGCCGTCGCGCTGACGCTGCCCGCGAGGATGACGCGCAGCCACGGCAGGGCGGTGGGGAGAATCACTTCCCGCAGGGACTTCTCGCCCCGCAGGTAGTCATCGAACCCGACCGTGGGGTGCCCACGGCGCAACCCCACGCCGTAGCGCACGGCGCCCTGTGGGTCGGCGTCGATCAGCAGCGTTTTGAGCCCACGGCGCGCGAACGCGACCGCCAGGTTCACGGCTGTGGTCGTCTTGCCGACGCCGCCTTTCTGACTCACGATCGAGAGTACGCGTCCCACGTCAGCCCTCGTCCGTGTAGGCCGATCCTTCATCATCGCCGGATGGCGCTGATGGATCCTGATCCTGACCGTCGGCATCGTCCGCGGCACCCTGCAACTGCGCCAATGTGCGCTCGGCGTGGGCACGGAATCGTGCGGACGTCGGGTCTTGCGCGGTACTGACACGGAGGAACGACTCGAGATGCATGACGGCGTGCGCCGACTCGCCCCGCTTGAGGAGGAGAAACGCCAGGCCATAATGGGCCCCCGGCGATTCTGCATCGAGTTGCAGGGCGCGACGATACGTCCGAATGGCCTCTTCGGGCTGCCCGGTCTTCGAGTACGCGATTGCGAGGTTTTGCAAAACACCGAGATCGTCGGGGCGTTCGCGCTGGGCGAGACGATACGACGTCAGAGCGTTTGCATAATCGCCGCGCGACTCGAGATCGAGCGCTTCAGCCAGGAAGTCCGTGGGGCGCGGATCGCGCCCGGACGAGCCGCCCACGAGACGGCGCCACCAAGTCATGCGCTCGCAGTGGATCGGAGAAAGAAAAAAGGAGAGCTACGATCTAGGTGGAAAGATATCGGGACGGCGCGTTACCAACAAGTTGCCGAGCGCGGTGTCAGGGGAACCCGCGTTGCCGCGTGACCCTCGTGGGGCTACACTGGGTGTCGACTGCGGGATCCCCTATCGGAGCGCCACCATGACCACACCACAGCCGTATGCCCCCGACCCGTCCAAGGGCGTCATGATCGTGGACTGGCCGCTGTTTGGGGAGCTGGCCCGTGCCCTCGCCGTGCGGGTGGCGCGCGAGTGGACCCCGGAACTCGTCATCGGCATCGCGACGGCGGGGGTCGTGCCAGGCGCGGCGGTCGCGGCCATTCTCGATCTGCCGTTCCACTCGATTCTGGTCTCGCGTCGCTATCGTGCCTCGGCGGTTCGCGAAACACCCGCGGTCTTTGGCGCGGCGCCGCTTGAGGTACGTGGCAAGCGGGTGCTCGTCGTCGACGAGACCTGCGATTCCGGCCAGACCATGCGCTTGGCGGTTGGAGCGGTCGGAAACGGCGGCGCCAAGGAAGTGCGCACGGCCGTCAGCTTCAAAACGGGCATGTTTGCCCCGGACTACTTCGCGCTGGCCACCCAGAGCATGATCGTACTGCCGTGGGACCGCGAAATCCTGATCGATGGCGAGCTCCGGCCCAACCCGAAGTACGCCGGACTCCTCCCCGAGGGCTGAGTCGTTTCGAGGGCCGAGTCACCTCCGACCAGCGCCCATCAGACGCTGGTGGCGGCCCTCTGGTAGGGAATACCCCGTTCCATCGCTTCCCACACGTAATTGATCACGTCGACCGAGCCAAGCAGGAAGCGACACTGCCCCTGGGCGGCTCCATCACGGGGCACTTCCAGCACCGAGAGTGGTGCGTCGGCCACCCGTCCGAAGAAGCCCGCGAAGAGCCCAGTGGAGACCGGGCAGCCGCTGGCCTCGGCCGCCGCCTCCCCCCAGTCGTTGGCGTCGAGCACCATCACCGCGTCGCTCAGCCAGGAGAGCTGGACCAGCCCCCAGCCGATCTCGGAGAAGTACTCGCGCAGCAGCATCGGGAATCGGTTGTCCAGCAGGTCGGCGGGGCCATGCTCGCGGCGATCCGCCAGCCACGCCGAGAAGTGGTCGAACAGCGCCTGCCCCGCGGCGTAGCCCGCGTCACGGACGGCGTCGATCAAGACGGCCGGAGGCGCCTGCCGTGCAGCCCGGCTGAGCCCGTCGAAGAATTCGACCGGCACCGTGACGGTGCGGGTGGTCAGGAAAGGAAGCGAAGGGCTCATGGTCCGGTGACGCTCGCGCCATGAAGGGGTCACGTCAAGCGGTGACGGCGTGATGGATGGTGCGGGAGGGGGTGTCATCGCCCGGTGCGTCGAATCAACTCGGCCTCGTCGATCACCTCGATGCCCAGTTCGACGGCCTTGTCGAGTTTGCTGCCGGCTTCCTCACCGGCGACCACGAACGTGGTCTTCTTTGACACACTGCTGGTCACGCGTCCGCCAGCCGCGTCCACCAGCGCGGCCGCATCGGTCCGTGAGAGCGTAGGCAGGGAGCCGGTCAGCACCACCGTGGCGCCGGTCAGCGGGCCGTCGGCTTGCACCGCGTTCGGCTCATCGAAGCGCACGCCACGCTCGCGCAATCGTTCCACCAAGGCGCGCGAGGTCGGATCGGCGAAGTACGAGGACACGGACGTGGCGATGATGTCGCCGATGCCGCGTACGGCCCCCAGCTGCTCCGGTGTGGCGGCGATGATCGCATCCATGTGGCCGAACTGCTTCGCCAGCAGTTGCGCCGCCTGCGCCCCGACATGCCGGATGCCAAGTCCGAACAGCACTCGCGACAACGGCTGCTGCTTCGCCGCCGCGATCGCCGCCACGAGATTTTCAGCGCTCTTTGTGCCGAACCGTTCGAGCGACACCAGCTGCTCCACCGTGAGGTCGAACAGATCGGCGAAATCGGTGACGAAGCCGGCTTCGAGCAGCTGCTGAATGCGGGCGTACGAGAGCCCGTCGATGTCGAGCGCGTCCTTGCTCGAGAAATGCACCAGCCCTTCCAGCTGACGGCCCGGACAGGTGACATTCGGACAGTACGTGGCGACGTCGTCGCCATAGCGGTGGGTGCTTGAAAAACAGCGGGGGCAACGCGTGGGCATCGTCCACGCCTGTTCGCTGCCATCGCGCCGCTCCGGCACCGGTCCCAGCACGTAGGGAATCACATCGCCGGCACGCACCACCTGCACCCAGTCGCCGTCGCGCAGATCCTTCTTCGCGATCTGATCGGCGTTGTGCAGCGAGGCATACGTGACCGTGGCCCCGCCCACGTCCACCGGCTCGAGCACCGCGAATGGTGTGAGCACACCCGTGCGCCCCACGCTCACGTCGATGCGAATCAGCTTGGTCACCGCCATGTCGGGCGCGAATTTGCGGGCGATCGCCCAGCGCGGCGTGCGATCGTTGCGCACGCCGAGTTCATCCTGCAGCGACATGTCGTTCACCTTCACCACACCACCGTCGATCGCGAAGCCAAGCTTCGCCCGCGTGTCGTGTTCGACGGTGTGCGCCCACGTGGAGACCTCGGCCATGGTGTGGCATCGCTCGCGATGCGGGGCCACCGGAATGCCCCACGCGCTCAACTGCTCGAGCAACTCCCACTGACTGCGCGCCGGCGCGTTGCCGTCGGGGAGCACCGCAGCGTAGCCGAAAAAGCGTAACGGCCGCTGCGCCGTAATCGATGGATCGAGCTGGCGCAGGGCGCCAGCCGCGGCGTTGCGGGGATTCGCGAAGACCGGCTCGCCCGCGGCAACCCGAGCCTCGTTCATGGCCTCGAAACCGGCGAACGGCATGTACACCTCGCCACGAATCTCCAGCAGCGGCAGCTGCCCATCGCCCAGCAGTCTCAGCGGCACGCCGCGAATCGTGCGGATGTTCACGGTCACGTCCTCGCCCTCCGTGCCGTCACCCCGCGTCGTCCCCGCGACCAGCACGCCGTCGCGATAGGTCAACGCGATCGCCGCCCCGTCGATCTTGAGCTCGACGGTGTAGCCACTCTGGTGGACCGACGCCCCCACGACGCGTTCGATGGACTGCTCGAAGGCGAGCAGCTCCGCATCGTCGAACGCGTTGTCCAGTGAGAGCATCCGCACCAGATGCCGATGAGTCTGGAATGCGCTTTGTACCGGCGCACCGACACGGCGCGTCGGCGAATCGTCCGTGCGCACCGTGGGGTACGCTTGCTCGATGGCCTGCAGCTCGCGAAAGAGTCGATCGTACTCGGCATCCGACAAGGCGGGACGATCGAGCACGTAGTACTCGTGCTGCGCGCGGGTCAGCAGGTCGCGCACATCCGCGGCGCGCTGCACGGTGGAGGACGGAACGGCGCTCATGCGAAGAATGTATCTCGAGGAGAGCGGGGCGTCATCCGTCGCGGCCGGGGCCCGGTACGGCTCACCTGAGCTTCACCAGCTCCTCGTCGGCGCTCTTGCGATAGTGTTCGTCGTTCGCGTCCTGAAACGGCGCGCGCAGGGCCGCCTGATAGGCGGCGCGCGCGTCGTTGCGACGCCCGGCGTCGCGGTAGACACGCGCTAAATCCAGATGGTGCACGAGGCGATTCGGCTCCAGCACGACCGAGGCTTCCATGTAGCGAATCGCTTCCGGCCAGCTGGCAGCACCCAGCGCTTGCCCGCCCAAGAATGTTTTCGCCACGGCCCGCGAGAAGCCGTTCAGTCGCATCACTTCGGCGTTCCACACGCCGAGCACGTGGAGTGCGCCGGGATGTTTGGGCTGCAGTTGAAGTGCCTTGAGCGCCTCGTCTCGCACCTCGACGGCGTACTTGACCCGATCACGTGGGTTGGCGGCGAGCGCCGTACGACCCACCGCACGCGATAGCTGAAAATGCCCCTCGGCATCGTTTGTATTCGCCTGCACGGCCCGCCGCGCGTAGTCCGTGGCGCGTCCATACAACGCGGTGCGCGTCGCGGCGTTCGGCTCGAATTCACCGACGTCCACCGCCTCGCGGGCTGCCTTCCAAAGCGCGGCGTATGATTTGGGCTCTGCCTGAACGGCCCGTTCGTAATGTCCCAGCGCCGCGCCCGGACGGCGCGCCACGCTCTCCCGGTCTCCCGCGCTCAGCAGCTCGCTGACGTTCTGCGCCGCGAGGGCGTGCGGTGCGAGCGGCAGCCCGGGCAGGGCGAGCAAGGCGACGCCGACGGCGAGACATCTCGCGGCGCGTCGTGCCACGTGGCGTGCGGTGCGGACCGCGAGGATGTAGGTTGGCTGCATCATGAGTACTCAATGTTGGCACGCGCGCTGATCGAGCGAAAGCGCGACGGCGGTCGAATTACTCCCGCTGAGTGGCGCACGCTCATGTCGCAGTACGCGACAGACAAGATTCCGGACTACCAGATGGCCGCCTTGGCGATGGCCATCTACTTCAACGGGCTTGACCGCACCGAGACCGGGGCGCTCACCGACGCCATGCTGCACAGCGGCGCGATGCTCGATCTCGACCATCTTAAGATGGCACGGGTCGATAAGCATTCCACCGGCGGGGTAGGCGACAAGGTGTCGCTCATCTTGGCCCCGCTGGTGGCCTGTCTCGGGGTGGCGGTGCCCATGATGTCGGGGCGCGGGCTGGGGCACACCGGCGGTACCCTCGACAAGCTCGAAGCGATCCCCGGGTTTCGCACCGATTTATCGCTGGCCCGGGTGACCGAGCAGCTCGAACGGATCGGCTGTGCGCTCATCGGACAGACACGCGAGATCGCACCCGCCGACCGCCGTCTGTACGCGCTGCGTGACGCCACCGCGACCGTGGAAAGCATTCCGCTGATCTCGGCCAGCATTATGTCGAAAAAGCTGGCGGAAGGTCTCACGGGGCTCGTGCTCGACGTGAAGCGCGGCTCGGGTGCCTTTCTCCCGGAACTCGATCGTGGACTTGCACTGGCCCGCACGATGATCGAACTCGGCGCCGACCACGGGTGTCCCGTCGTGGCGCTCATGACCGCCATGGACCGGCCCCTCGGTCGGGCCTGCGGCAATGCGCTCGAAGTCGAGGAATCGATCATGGCACTCCGCGGCGAGGGCCCGCCCGACCTCATGAAGGTCACGTATGCGCTCGGCGCCGAAATGCTGGTGCTGGCGGGCGTGGCGGCCGATCGCGACGATGCGCTCCGACGGATGGCGGTCGCCATTTCGAGTGGACGCGCCGCCGCGAAGTTCCAGGAGATCATCGCCGCCCAAGGCGGTGACCCACGGGTGGTCGACGACCCGTCGATTCTGCCGCAGGCCGCCGAATGCGAGCTGTTTCTGGCCCCTCGCGGCGGCGTGATCGCGCAGGTGGAGCCGAGGGCCATCGGCCGCGGCATCACGGCCTTGGGCGGACAGCGGACGAAAGTAGAAGACGGCATCGACCCGAGCGTCGGGTTTGTGATCACGGCCAGACCCGGCGACGTCGTACGGGCTGGAGAGCCCTTGGCCACCGTTTTTGCCAAGGACCGGGCTGGGGTGGATGCCGGTCTGGCGGCCCTGCGCACCTCGATCACGATCGCCGAGGACGCCGAGCCCCCGCTGCCTCTCATCTCGCATCGGGTCACCGAGGCGGGGGTGGAACTGTACGAGTCGCCCGGATAGTTTGCAGGTGAGCCGGCAAACGGCTGCCTTTTGATCACCGACGCTTCGCGTCCTCGTCGCCATACCATGATCGCTCCGAAGACGAACAGTCTGCTCAGTCTCGTGGCCGCCGCCGCCGTGCTGCCGCTGCTCGGCCTGTACGGCCTGCTGATGTACATCGCGACTCCGAGCCCCACGGGCGGTATGGAGACGACGGTCACCACGATCTGCTACATCGCGTTCACGTTCATCTTCACGGCGCTGATCATTGTCGCGCTGAACTTCTCCAAGCAGCTCTCGCGCGAAGCGAAGGGTGTCTACCTCACGCCGTAACGCGAGCGCGGGGCATAAGCGGAAGGGGTGCGGGATCAAGACGATCCCGCACCCCTCTTGCTTTTGTACCCATGACTCCAGACTTAAACTCACAACCCGACACTCACGTGAGTGCTGAGTTTTGAGAAAAAGTTTGGAGTTCTGCGTCCTGGCGTACGCACGTAGGGTCTCGGCACGGAGTCGGTGTTGAAAGTCACCATACACGAGTTGCAGTGCACGATCTCCACGGCCGAGACTCCCGCTATGCGCCACTTCAGACACTTTGCTTTTATCACGACGCTTCTCGCGACAGGCGCCTGCGCCGGTGATGCGACGACCAGTCCTGTCGATGCCGATACGCCCGCGGTCACGCCGAACACCGGAGGGGATCTTCCGGTGCCGACGCTACCGGCCACGACGCTCTTGTACGCCGACGCCAATAACCCGCTCCCGCGGCACTTCTTGCAGGCGGCGCCGAATGCCGGCAGCCCGATCGGCGCCGACAACACGCCGGCATCGAACCTCACCACGAATGCAGGCGCAACACTTGGTCGCGTGCTGTTCTACGATCGTCGGCTGTCGGTGAACGACCGTGTGTCCTGCAGTTCGTGCCATCAACAGCAGTTTGCCTTCTCCGACACGGCCAAGTTGAGTCGTGGCTTCACCGGTGGGTTCACCGGCCGCCACAGCATGGGGCTGACCAACGCGCGCTTCTACGCGAGCGCCCGGTTCTTCTGGGATGAACGTGCGGCCTCGTTGGAAGCACAGGTGCTCCAGCCCATCCAGGATGGCACCGAAATGGGCATGACGCTGCCGAACGTGATCACCAAGCTCTCGGCCACTACGTACTACCCGGCGCTATTCGCCGCGGCATTCGGCTCGAGCGAGATCACGAGCGATCGTGTGGCCCTCGCCCTCTCGCAGTTCGTGCGATCGCTGGTCTCGGTGAACTCCAAGTTCGACCGCGCGTTCGGGGTGAATGGTGTGCCGAACTTCGCCGCGACCTTCACCGCGCAGGAGCTGGCCGGGCAGGACCTCTTCAACGGCCGCGCCGGATGCGCGCGCTGTCACGGCACGAACGCGCACATCAGCGACGGGGTGCACAACACCGGGCTCGACGCGACGATCACCGACGTCGGGGCCGGGAACGGACGATTCAAGGCGCCGTCGCTGCGCAACATCGCAGTGCGCCCGCCGTACATGCATGACGGCCGCTTCCAGACACTCGAGCAGGTGATTGCGTTCTACGACAGCGGCGTACAGAACAATCCGGGGCTCGACCCTCGGCTGCGTGGCGGCCCCGGAGGCAACGGTCTGCCGCTGCGGCTCAATCTGTCGGCGGCCGAGCGGGCGTCATTGGTGGCGTTCCTGGGGACGCTCACGGACAACACGTTCCTGACGGATGTGCGGTTCTCGAATCCGTTTGGGCGGTAACTGCGAGCGTGAGTTTTGGGGGTTGAGTACAAGTTCGGGGTGCTGAGTTTGCACTCACGACTCCAGACTTCAACGCAAAACCCGACACTCACGTGAGTATCGGGTTTCGAGTTCGAGCTTCGAGTCACGAGTCTGCTAGATGTCGAGGTTACTCACGAATCTCGCGTTCGTTTCGATGAACAACCGGCGCGGCTCGACTTCGTCGCCCATGAGCGTCTGGAACGTCTGGTCGGCCAGCACGGCGTCTTCCATGGTCACGCGGAACATCGTGCGCGTTTCCGGATCCATCGTGGTCTTCCAGAGCTGCTCAGGGTTCATTTCGCCCAGACCCTTGTAGCGCTGGATGTTGATGTTGCCGCGGCCTTCGGGGCCACCCAGACGCTCCACGTAGCCGTCGCGCTCCTTCTCGGTGTAGGCGTAGAACTCTTCCTTGCCCTTGGCCACGCGATACAGGGGGGGCTGCGCGATGTACATGTATCCGGCGTCGATCAGCTCCGGCATCTGCCGGAAGAAGAACGTGAGCAGCAGGGTGCGAATGTGCGCGCCGTCCACGTCGGCGTCGGTCATGATGATGATCTTGTGGTATCGCGTCTTCGCGAGATCGAACTCTTCCTTGATGCCCGAGCCGATCGCCGTGATGATCGTCCGGATTTCCTCGTTGTTCAGCACTTTGTCGAAGCGCGCCTTTTCCACGTTGATGATTTTACCGCGAAGCGGCAAAATCGCCTGGAAGTCGCGCTTGCGCCCCTGCTTGGCCGAACCACCGGCTGAGTCACCTTCCACGAGGTAGATCTCGCAGAGCGCCGGGTCGGAGAGGGAGCAGTCGGCCAGCTTGCCGGGCAGGTTGGCCACGTCGAGGGCCGACTTCTTGCGCGTGAGATCGCGCGCCTTGCGCGCCGCTTCACGGGCCCGCGCCGCCGACATCGCCTTGTCGATGATGATGTTGGCCGACTTCGGATGCTCGTCGAGGTACTGCGTGAGCAGCTCGTTCATCACGCTGCGCACCGCGCCTTCCACTTCCGAGTTGCCAAGCTTGGTCTTGGTCTGCCCTTCGAACTGCGGCTCCAGCACCTTCACCGACAGCACGGCCGTGAGGCCTTCACGCACGTCGTCGCCGGACAAGCGCGTTTCCTTGTCCTTTTTATTGAGCGTCGACTTTTCCTGGATATACTTGTTGATGACCGACGTCAGCGCACTCTTGAAGCCGGTGAGGTGCGTGCCGCCTTCGTGCGTGTTGATGTTGTTCACGAACGAGAACACATTCTCGGCATAGCTGTCGTTGTACTGCAGCGCCATCTCGATGCCGATGTCGTCCCGGGTCGTGTCGATGTAGACCACGTCCTGGTGCAACGGCTTCTTGTTGCCGATCAGGTACGTCACGAACTCTTTCAGGCCGCCACGCGCGAAGAACACTTCTTCGCGCGGCTGGCCGTCCTTCATTTCGTCGGGGCGCTCGTCGCGCAGCGTGATCTGAATCCCCTTGTTCAGATACGCGAGCTCGCGGAGACGGCTGGCGAGGGTGACCCACTCGTAGCGCAGCGTTTCCTGGAAGATCTCCCCATCGGGCTTGAACCATACGCGCGTGCCCGTTTCCTTCGCCGCGACGGTGCGCATCACCTTGAGCTTCGTTTGCGTGATGCCACGCTCGAAGTCCATGTAATGCTCCTTGCCGTCGCGCTTGATCCACACTTTGAGCTGCTTGGACAGCGCGTTCACCACCGACACGCCAACCCCGTGCAGACCGCCGGACACCTTGTACGTGTCTTTGTCGAACTTGCCGCCGGCGTGCAGCACCGTCATGGCAAGCTCAACACCCGGCATCTTCTCGATCGGGTGCATGTCCACGGGAATGCCACGGCCGTTGTCTTCAACGGAGATGGAATCGTCCGCGTGAATGATCACGTGCACGCGGTCGGCGTGGCCGGCCAGCGCTTCGTCGATCGAGTTGTCCACCACTTCGTACACGAGGTGGTGAAGGCCACGCGCCGACGTGGACCCGATGTACATGCCGGGGCGCTTGCGGACCGCTTCGAGCCCCTTGAGAACGGTGATGCTGTTTGCGCCGTACCCGTTCTCGGGCTGTTCGCTGCTATTCGCCATGAGGTGGGGATGTCCCGAAGAAATGAACTGCTGCGGCCAGTTCACTGGCCTGCAAACACAACCCCTCAATGTAGTCGATCCGGGCTCGATAAGCAACTCGGCAGCTTGATCGCAAGTCATTGCCAATAAACAACTTGCCGTAAGGCGAACTCAGCGTTGCAGCATCCAGCGCAGCCGCGTGACCGGTGGACGCGACACGTCCCGGTTCAACGACCGCAACAGCTCGGGCTCGAGGAAGGTGAGCTCCTGCATCCACGCATGGGTCTTCACCATCACCACCAACGTGCCATCCTGCTGCAGCAGCAACGGCTCGGTGACGGTCGCGATCTGCGCCCCCACCAGCGTTGGCCATTCCGGGATCACCGCCGCCTGCGCGACGCGATCGGTGAGCCCCGCATGCTGCAATACCGACGCGAGCACATCGCCGAGCTTGGCCGGTGCGCGCTTCTTGGGATCGGGACTCATACGCTCCTCGCCAGCGGTTGCAGCAGGCCGTCGCACATCACGCGCTGCTCAAGACGTGTGAACGCCGCCGGGATGTCTTCCACGCGTGGCACTGCCAACAACACCTGTGAGGCGCCCGAATCTTCGAGTAGCGCCAGCACGCGACCGGCCCGTCCGAGGTCGAGCTCGGCGAAGGGATCATCCAGGAGCAACAGAGGAGGATAGCCCACCGCATCTCGCAACGTCGCCAGCTCCAGCAGACGCAGCGCGATCGCCGCGCTGCGCTGTTGTCCCGCCGATCCGAACGTGCGCAAATCACGACCGCCCAGCAGCAACTGCAGATCGTCGCGATGCGGTCCCACCAATGTCACCCCTCGACGCAGCTCCTGCGCGCGCTGTTGCGCGTAGGCACGTCGATACGCGTCCGCCTGCGCGTCAGCGCTCGTGAGCTGGTTGTCCGCGGTCTCACCGCCCGTCGCCGCGTATTTCATGACCACCGACTGTCGCTCGCCGATGGCGGCCGAGAGCTGCGTGAACCGCTCGGTGTGGTCGCGCACGAAGACGTGCCGCGTGGCGGCCACGATGCCACCGTGTTCGGCCAAGGCCGGCTCCCAGACGCTGACCCGCGCTTCGTGCTCGGCGCCGCGCGCGCCGTCGCGCTGCGCGGTACGCAGCGCCGCGTTGCGGCGCAGCAGGGCGCCGCGATACAGCTGCAGCGCCTGCAGGTACGCGCGCGAGGACAGCGCAAGCATGACATCGAGATAGTGACGCCGCTCGCTGGGGCCACCGGCCACCAGCGCCACGTCGGCCGGCGAGAATTCCACCGACGGCACCGCACCGAGCGCACTCGTCAGCCGCGGCTGATCCACGCCGTCGAGCGTGGCGCGCTTGCGTCGCGTGCTCCGTTCGAAGCCGACGCTCACCGTGTGGTACGCCGAGGGGTGCGTCAGCTCGGCGCGCACATGAAACGCGGGTGCGCCGAAGCGCACCACGTCGGCGTCGCGCGCGCCGCGAAACGATCGCAGCAACGCGAGGTACGCGACGGCTTCGAGCAGGTTGGTTTTACCATGCCCGTTCTCGCCAATGATCACCAGCCCGGTCGAGGGGACCTCGAGGTCGAGCTGCGTGAAGTTGCGGTAGTCCTTGGCGATCAGGCGGGCGAGCACGTCGTCGGCGCGATCAGCGCCCAGTGAACTGGGGAGGGCGCTTCTCGAGGAACGCGCGCATCCCTTCCTTCATGTCGGCCGTGCTGGAGAGCAAACCGAAGAAGTCCGACTCGATCGTGCA
>CAIUOO010000510.1 GCA_903900795.1 uncultured Gemmatimonadota bacterium
CCCCGCCGGCGAGCACGTGCTGTGGGAGGCGGCTCCCGATGCGCGCGCGCTCGCGACGCACGTCTTCCATCGTCGGTTCGTGGCCATGTATTTCGCGGCCATGTTGGTGTGGTGGGGAATTCAGACGGTCGAGCCGGTGTCGAGTCAGGCGTTCGCCGTCGGACTCGGCATCCGGCTGGCGTTGACGCTCATCGTGTTGGCGATCGCGGAAGTGCTCGCCCGAGCCTCGGCTCGGACCTCGTGGTACGCCATCACGAACCGGCGCATCGTCATGCGTCTTGGCATCGTGTTCCCGATGTCCATCAATATCCCGTTCTCCATCATCGATGGTGCGCGGATCGGCACGTTCCGTGACGGGACCGGTCAGCTGGTCCTCACTCTCGGCAAGGCGCATCGACTCGCGTACATCGCGCTGTGGCCGCACTGTCAGGTGTTTCGATTCACGCATCCGGAACCGGTACTCCGCGCGTTGATCGATCCCAAGGCGGTGAGTACGTTGCTCGTCAACGCCATCGCCGCCGTCGCGGAGCCGAACGTTCGCATCGAGCGGACGGGAGAGCGGGGCAATGCCCCTGCCGACACCATTTCGGCCGCGCAACCGGTCGTGGCATGAGCGAGGGTTTCGCATGACAGGTCCTGTGCACTTTGAGGCGGAACCCGGCGCGCGTGTGGATGCACGGCCCCTTGAGGTTCCGAAGTCTGCGCTGGTAACGGCCGCGGCGCTCATCGCCGTGGTGTTCATGCTCTGCATCGCCGCGCGCATCTTTGGATTCGGCGCGTTCGCTGAACGGCAATCGGCGGTCATCGCCGAGCGTCAGCTCCTGTTCATCGATGAGAGCAACGGCGGCATCCGTGTCGTCGACGCGACCACGCAGGGGCTGGCCGCTTCGCTGGAGCCAGGGACCAACGGATTTCTCCGCGGCGCGCTCCGTGCGCTCACGCGAGGCCGGTCCAGTGCCGGTATCGGACAGGCGGTGCCGTTCCGATTGGTGCGCTACGCAGACGGTCGGCTGGTGTTGATCGATCCGACCACCAAGCGATCGGTAACGGTCACGAGCTTTGGGTCCACGCAGGTCGAGTCGTTCGATCGACTGCTGCGTCCCATGGCGCCTTCGGCGGCCGCCACGCCGTAGCGCGTCAGCGAAGCGACGCCTGAGTGGTCAGGAGTCGCTTCGCGCTTGCGGCGACGGCCCCGTCTGGGTGCGCCGAATACTGCGTCAACAGCACGGCAACCTCGGGATGCTTGAGATGTGACGCGAGCTCGAGTGCACACACCAGTGTTACTTGGTCGGGCGCGGATTTCACGATGGACTCGAACACGCGTAGCGATCGGATGTACGCGATGCGGTCGGCCAGCTTCGAGAGCGGCTCGGGGAGTGGACGGTCGAGCGACGTTGCGCCACGGCCGCCAACGAAATCCGCGTTGCGGTGACCAATGCACCCGCTCATCGCCTGATCGATCTTGCCGGCGAGCGTACCACCACAGCCAGCGAGCCCGACTACCGATACCCCTGCCCAATGGCGCAGTCGGCGGTGCGTGGCGGGCCAGGCGTGCGCTGCTACCACGCGCAGTCGGTCAGAAAAAAAGGATCGCATGAGGACC
>CAIUOO010000511.1 GCA_903900795.1 uncultured Gemmatimonadota bacterium
ACCGCGATGCAGCCGACGACCGTGCCGACCTACGCGTTCGACATGGTGCCGTACCCGATGCTGACCGAGCCACATCTCGTGGAGGGGCGCCAGTCGATGATCGATCGGCAGATGGCGCGCACCGTGCCGTCCGCTACGCCATGGCCCGTTCACGTGCGCGTCGGCGAGCCGCTGCATGAAATCGTCGATCATGCCCGCAGCATCGACGCGCGCGTGATCGTGGTGGGTCGCGGGCGACACTCCACCATCGGCCGGACACTCGGTGGCGAGTCGGTCCTGCGGTTTCTGCAACTCGGCGACACACCGGTGCTGGCGGTCGAGCCCGGTGTCGAAGCGCTCCCGAAGCACGTGGTCATCGCCACCGATTTCAGTGCGTTCAGTCTCTACGCCGCGCACGTCGCGAGCAGCATGATCGCTCCGCGTGCGACCGTCCGACTCGTGCATGTGGCACCGGTGCTCAGCGACGCCGATGCGACGCAGCGGCAGTACGCCGCCGGCTACGCGACCGAAGCGGAGAAGGGATTCGCACTGTTGACGGAGCACCTCGCGCCATATGGCTTCACACTGGAAACCGTGACGCTGCATGGGAATCCGTCAGATCGTCTCATCGAATATTGCAATGCGATCAACGCCGATCTCGTGGTGACCGCCACGCATGGCTATGGTTTTCTGCGCCGCATGGTATTGGGCAGTGTCACCACGGAGCTGGTCCGCTCGGCGCCCTGCTCGGTGTTGTGCGTGCCGGGCCGCGCCCGCACCATCGCGGCGGCCCGTGCCAATGCTACCGCGAATCAGCAGACCCGCCGCTATGCGCTTCACGTCCTCGACGACGAGCTGAATGCGTTTACGATTCGCAATGCCGGACGGACGTGCAGTATTGAAATGGATCGACATGATTTTGGAGCGCAGTCACTCGGGCATGGTATGCCGATGGTCGGTGCGACCTATGACAAGCATGATCGCAGCATCTCGCTGATGTTTGGTGCCTCACGCCTGCTGGGTGAGCATCTCACTCACCGCTTGCCGGGATGCGAGTCGGTGCACACCATCGCGAATGCGGAAGGTCGGGATCAGGTCATGCGTATTGTGCATCACGGTGGTCAAACGCTGATGTTGCTGGACTGATCCACTCGCGGCATCACGAATGCACCAACGACAACCGTGATCGACGGTTGTCGTTGGTGCATTCGTGAGATCATCCCACCGCGCGGTCCGCTTGCTATTTCCACGCCTTGACGATCGCTTCACCAATGCGGCCGATCACCGCGTTGCCGTCGGCATCCACCCAATAGCGCGTGTCGGTGTTCTCTTTCGTGAGCACGCACGCTACTACGCGTGCCGGTAGGGAAAACACACCACAGTCGGTGCGTGACGCATCCACATCGCCACTCTTATGCGCCAGGCGTATGCCGTAGGTGTAGCGGGCGAGCTTCGAATTGTCTTCGTTGTTGGCCAGAATGCTCAGCATGGTCGAGTCCGCCGTCAGGCTCACGGCTTTGCCTTGGGCCAATAGCACGAACAGCTGCGCCATTTCGTTGGGCGTGGTGACGCCCAGTCCGTACTTGGCCGAGCTGTCGGGCGCGACGCTGGCAATGCGCGTCATCGAGCCGCTGTGCACTTTCGTGTGCGTAAGGCCGAGCGCTTCCATCTTCTGCCAGACGCGCCGGATTTTGATGCGGTCGAGCACGAGATTTGTCGCCGTGTTGTCGCTGAGCGTGCTCATGAGATACGCCACGTCCCAGAGCCGCAGCGTGAGGGGGGCGCGCAGATACTGCAGCTGACCGGCGCCGCCGACCTTATCGATGTCGGTGAGCACGATCGGATCATCGAGGGTGAGCTGGCTCTGTTCGGCCAGGTCGAACAGCGTCACGAGAATCGGTACTTTGATCAGCGAGGCGGTGGGGAAGGTCTCGTTACCCCGTTGTTCGAGATGCTCACCGGTGTCGAGGTTGGTGATGCTGTAGCCGACCACCCCATGGTGCGCCGCTGACAGACTGTCGAGCGCGCGGCGGAGTACGGCCGATTTCG
>CAIUOO010000512.1 GCA_903900795.1 uncultured Gemmatimonadota bacterium
CACCACCATTCGCCACTACCGTGGACTGCGCGTCGCGGAGTCGCGACTGCGCACGCTGTTGCGCACGTGGCGCTTCACTTCGTTTCAGCACCTCTCGCGGCCGATGGCCGCCGTACCCGCATGACGACTCCACTGCGCATCCTACCGGCGACTGACGGCGCCGAATGGAACCGGTTCGTGGAAGACGCTCCCGATGGCAGCACCTTTCATCGGTGGGAATGGCGAGCGGTCTATCAGGCGAGCTACGGGCACGACACGCCGTATCTGGCAGCCTATCGCGGCGACGCCTTGGTGGGTGTACTGCCACTGGTGCGCGTGCGGTCGCTCGTGTTCGGTCACTACCTGATCTCGTCGCCCTTCGTGAGTTACGGCGGGCCACTGGGCGACGCGACAGCGCAGCGTGCGTTGAGCAGCCACGCGGCCAGTATCGCCAACGGGGCCAAGCTGGTGGAGTTGCGCTCGCGGCAGCCGATCGAAACCGATCTCACCTTGGTGTCGCGAAAGATCACGGTTGTTTGTGATCTCGTCGCGGGTGACTACGACGCCACGTTCAAACGATTCGACAGCAAGCTGCGCAGTCAGATTCGTCGCGCTGAGCGCGATGGGGTGACGGTGCGCTTCGGCCGTGATCAGGCGGGTGCGTTTCACCGCGTGTTCGCCGAGCACATGCGCGATCTCGGTTCGCCGGCTCATGGGCAGGAGTTCTTCGAACGCCTCGCTGATGCGCTGGGCGACCGCGCATGGATCGGTGTCGCCTATCTGGGCGACACTCCCATCGCCGGTGGGTTCGCCATCGAGAATGGCCGTGAGGTGGAGATCTCGTGGGCGTCGGCGCTCCGGCGGCATTCGAGGATCGCGCCCAACATGGCCCTGTACGGCGCCTTCATCCGGCGCGCGTGCGAACGCGGATTTGCCGTGTTCAATTTCGGCCGGTGCACACCGGAGTCAGGGACGCACAAGTTCAAGCGGCAGTGGGGGTCACGCGACGAGCCGCTGGCGTGGTACCAGTACAGTCGGACCGGTGGTGAAAGCGCACCGCCCAATCCCGATCAAGGTGCTTTCGCGCTGGCGGTCAAGGTATGGCAGAAGCTCCCGACGGCGGTCACCGGGCCCCTCGGCGCACGACTGATCGGCGGAATCCCTTGAACGCAGGAGCGCACTAGCGTGGCACTACGTTTACTCGTGCGTGGGGCCGCCGAGCGCGTGCTGTGCGCGCTGCCTCGTCGCACGCAGCCCGGCGACCGGCTGATTTTGGCGTATCACAACGTGGTACCGACCGACTGGGCGCCTTGTGGCGACCGGTCGCTCCACTTGCCGGTCGACACGTTCGAGGCGCAGCTGCGAGTCATCCGGAATGAGGCGGAGATTGTCCCGCTGATGGAGCTGCTGACCACGGACGCGCCGAACGATCGCCGCGTGGCGATTACCTTCGATGATGCGTACGCATCGGCCTTGGCACTGGGCGTCGGCGCGTGCATGGCCCACCGTGCTCCGTGCACCGTCTTCGTGGCGCCGGGATTACTCGGCACCGTGCCGATCTGGGATCAGCGGGCCAATAGTGGGACGTGGACCGCCATCGACCGTGAGCAGTTTCTCTGGCATCAGCTGGGACGCCGCGCGGCGTCGGATGCGCCGGCGCCGCGTGTGCAGGTCGCGTCCGAATTGCTGATCGCGTCAGCCGACATGCTGAGGGCGCTTCCGCGCGCGGCCGGAGTTTCATTCGGCAATCACACCATGACCCACCCGAATCTTGCAGCGCTCACCACGGACGACGTGCGGCGCGAGATCGACGCGGCGTGGGGCTGGCTGCACGAATGTCTCTCAGACGCCATCGTCCCCGTGGTGGCATATCCGTACGGCCTCGCCCCGCGAGATGCGGCTGGTGCAATGCCGCGCGATCACGCGGATTTCGGACTCCGGGTGACTGGAAATTGGCAGCGCGCGGGCGCGGTGGCGGATCCGCTGGCATTCCCTCGATGGAACGTCCCGAGCGGAATCAGTGAGCACGGATTCCGCGTAAGACTGCGCGGCTATCTGGCGGGTCGCTGAGCCGCATCGATGACTGCGCCTGACACCCTGTGCGTCATCGTGAACAAGGACCACGCCGCGATTTCACTCTCGGAAACGTTCCTGCGTGCCCACATCTCGCGCCTGCCCTTTCCGACGCTGTCGGTCGTCGGCAACCCCGGAGGACGTCGGCTCGATAGTGGCACCGGCTCGTTTCTGCTTCCGCGCGCGACCCCGGTGCGTGCTCTGCGTTGGGCGCTGGATCGGTCCGGCGTCCTGTCTGTCGCCAGGCAGGATACCACGTCCTTGGTTCGCTACTTCCGCGCCGCGTCCGTGGCGGTGGTACTGGCGGAATACGGACACTCAGCGCTCTCGGTGCTGGACGCGTGTGAAGCCGCCGGCGTTCCGTTGGTGAGTCACTTTCACGGATGGGATGCCTACGTCCTGGCGAGTCAGCCTGAGCATCGCGCACGGTATCAGCGACTCTTCGAGCGCTCCGAGGCGATCGTTGCCGTGTCGCGGCACATGCGCCAGCACCTGATCACACTGGGTGCGCCTGCCGAGCGAACCATCTGGAACCCGTGCGGTGCCGAACCCGACCCGACGCCGGCCGCGCCGGCGGACGCGCCGCCGCTCTTCGTCAGCGTCGGCCGTTCCACGCCCAAGAAGGCCGTCTGCGTGATTCTGCTCGCTTTCGCGGAGGTCGTCCGCCAGGTCCCCGACGCGCGACTCGAGTTGGCGGGCGGCGACGCGGATCCGATCGTCCATCAACTCACACGGGCACTCGGCCTGTCGCACGCGGTGCGGTTCCACGGGCCCATGGAGCATCCTGACGTGCTTCGCCTCATCCGCCGTGCGCGCTGCTACGTGCATCCCTCGGTCACCGCCCCCAACGGCGACATGGAGGGGACGCCCGTCGCCGTGCTCGAAGCCATGGCCGCCGGTGTCCCCGTGGTCAGCTCACGTCACGGCGGCATCATCGATTTGCTCGAGGCGACGAGTGCCGGGATTCTTGCCCCTGAGTTCGACGTCGGCGCCACCGCCGACGCAATGCTCTGCTACGCCGCCGATGCAGAGCGCGCCGGCCGTGACGGCCGCGAGGGACGACGGCTTCTGGAATCGCGCTGGTCGATGGATCGTAGCCTGGCATCCCTCACGCACGTCGTCGAGGCGGCGCGTCACCGCGATCGCGCGGCGCTCGCGGTGCTGGCGCAGCAGGGTCGCTAACGGGCATCAGCGCGTGAACGCATCAGCGCATCAGCGCGTGAGCGCATCAGCGCGTGAGCGCATCAGCGCGTGAGCGCATCAGCGCGTGAGCGCATCAGCGCGTGAGCGCATCAGCGCGTGAGCGCATCAGCGCGTGAGCGCATCAGCGCGTGAG
>CAIUOO010000513.1 GCA_903900795.1 uncultured Gemmatimonadota bacterium
CTCGACCGCGCCGAACAACGGATTCCGGAACATTAAATTCATGTGATCGGAGATCACCATGAGATCGCCCGGGTTGAACGTGCGCCGCACGCCCCCGGCGGCATTCGAGGCGACGTACACCTGCACCCCGAGCGCGTGCATCACGCGCACGGGGAAGGCCGCCAGCGCCGCGTCGTGTCCTTCGTACATGTGAAACCGGCCGGCGAGGGCGATCACCGGACGCCCGCCCAACGTGCCGACCAGCAGTTGACCGGCGTGCCCGGCGACCGTGGCCGTTGGGAATCCAGGCACCTGCGAGAAGGGAATGCGCACCGCCCGCTCGAGGCGGTCGGCCAATCCGCCCAGCCCTGACCCAAGTACGATGCCGCAAATCGGTACCGGCGCATCGGGACCCAGGCGCTGACGGATGTAGTCCGCCGCGATAGCCGCGGCGGCGGCCGACGACGGCGTCTCCACGGCGCGCTCGCTCACAGCAACACCGCGATGTCTTCGGCGTCCGCCAACACGTTGCCGACCTCGATCGCGATCGCCTCGCGCAGCGTCTCGCGCTCCACATGCGGCAGGAACGACGAGTCGAACGACGTGATGGCCAGCATCGCGAGCGTATCGATATCGAACTGCAGGTGCTGCGCACAGCGCACGTACTCGTCGGTGAGCGAGACGCCGCTCATGAGCCGATTATCGGTATTGATCGTGACCACCGCGCCCATCACCACATAGCGCGCCAGCGGATGCTCGGCGAACGTGGGCACCACGCGCGTCTGCACATTGCTGGTGGGGCATACCTCGAGCGTGATCCGGTGATCGATCACATAGGCTTCCAGCGAGGGGTCTTCGCGCAGCCGAGTGCCGTGACCAATGCGGTCGGCGCCGCACCGATGCAACGCCTCACGGATGCTGGCCGGCCCATCGCCTTCACCCGCGTGCACCGTAACCGCCAGGTCGTGTTGGCGCGCGAAATCGAAGGCCAGCGCATGCGCCGACGCCGGGTTCCCCAACTCGCCGCCAGCCAGATCGAACGCCACCACACCCTGACCCTTGTAGGCCACTGCCAGTTCGGCCATCTCCAGCGCATGTGGCCACGCGACGCTGCGCAACGCGCAGACAATCACCCGTGCCAGCGCGCCGGTTTCCTTCTGCCCGCGCGCGAGCCCGCGCAACACCGCCTGCATCACGTCGTCCAGAGACAGGCCGCCCCGTACGTGGAGCGCGGGACAGAAGCGCGCCTCGATGTACCGCACCCCATCGAGCGACGCGTCGAGGACGAATTCATACGCGATGCGCTCGAGCGCGACGGTATCCTGCATGGCCGCGAGCGTCACCTCGAAGCGCGCCAGATAGTCCTCGAGATGGCGGGCATCGTCCACGCGCATCCACGCGCCCAGCGCCGACGCCGTGTGCCCGGGCAGCGTGAGTCCACGCTCGGTAGACAGATCGAGCAGCGTGGACGGCCGCAGCGAGCCGTCGAGATGACAGTGCAAATCCGCCTTCGGCATGCGACGCACGATTTCGATGAACGCGGGATTCACCAGACTCACGAAGCGAGCTCCACATCGTCCGGCTCGACCGCCGCATCAATCCGCTCGCGTACCGGCACGATCCGATAAATCGATCCGCCCACCAGCGCCTGCGTCGCCTCCACCGGCAACCCGCGGCTGTCCGTGAGCCGTTGCCGCCCCGCATCGACATCCGTGGCCAAGTCGGGGAAGAGCGCGCGCACGGCGTCGACCGCGACCGAGCCGTGCGGCACCGACACGCCACGTTCGTTCACATAGACCCGCAGCGAATCGGGGCCGGACGTCGGAGAGACAGCATCACTCATTTCGGTGCTCCCGCGCCCACGGCGCGAATACGGTCAGTGGCGTCGCCGCGCACCGGCTGCGGCAGTCCCTGCAGGTAGCTCGCCAGCATGTCGATGTCTCGCGTCGTCAGCATTTCGACGGAAATGGTACGCGCCATCGATGCCCCTTCCGGATCGTCGACCATGAAATCATTGATGGCAATCGAGTAGATCCGATCGGGGTCGAGCGGCGCACCGTTGGCGCCGAGCACCCGCACCACGCGCTGGCCTTGCGGCTTGGCCGGATCGAATTCGATCGTCATCCCGCTCACGTGTGAGTTCGCGCGGCCATTCCACACCCAGCGTTCCGCCGCGAGGGGCACGTCCCGCCCACGCAGCCGGATACGCACCAGCACGTTCCCGAAGGGCGAGACACCGTGCACACCGCCGTAGGTGATGGGTCCCGCAGCGAGATCGGTGCGAATGCCACCGCTGTTCCAGGCACCAAAGTCGGCATTGCCCTTCACCCGTGCGGCGTCAGCCACCAAGTTGCCCAACGCATGCTGATTACCGCGGCGCAGGAAGGCCTCGGCGAGGGTGGCGACCGGTCGATCCATGCGGACCTGCACCTTGCGCGTGGCCGCCGTCACGATGGAATCGACGACCGGATCGGCGCCGGCCCGATCCTCTCCGTAGACGTTACGGATCTCGGCGCGCGCCACTCCCCCATCCAACGGCACGTCAACCACCGCGATGGCGCGGCCGTTTGACGACGTCTGTACCACCGGCATGTTGCGACGACGCAGCACGATGTTCGTATGCGCGTGCCCCATCACGAACACATCGGGCGTGTCGGTGAGTTTGTTGACAATGTCGATCCCGCCGCCCGAGCAGGCCTCGGGCTTGTCACGATCGCAGCGCGCGCCGTCATGGGCCAGCGCGATCACGATCTGCGCCCCACTCGCGCGCAAGGCGCGCACCCGCTCGCTGATGATCGGCGCGGCGTCGAGGAATGTGAGCTGGCGCACGTTGCGCGCTTTGGTGGAGGTCGCCGTGTGCTCGCCGGCGGTGCCGACAATGCCGATACGCACGCCCCCGCGCACCACCACCGTGTCGGCGCGCAGCCAAGGTAGCGGACGGCCATCGGCCCCGCGCACGTTCGCGCCCAGCACCGCGTACCAGAGCTCCTTCACGCGCATGCGGAGCGTGTCCTGCCCGAAATCGAACTCGTGATTGCCGAGGGCACCGGCCGCCACGTGGAGCCGGTTGAACACCGCCACCGTCGGCTTACCCGCATCCCAGTCGGAGGCCGGTGCCCCGGAGAACAGGTCGCCGGCATCCACGACCACGCTCTGGCACTGCCCCGTGCATTCGCGCCGCGCCTTTTCGATCGCGGCCGACAGTGCCACGGCGCCGCCCTGCGTACGGCCACGCTCGTCGGGCCGGTTTGACAGCGCGCCGTGAAAATCACTCATGGTGATCACGCGGAGCGTCCGCCCCTGCGGCGTGGCCGCAGCAGCCGCCGGCACCGCAGCGGCCGCCGCGCCACCAGCCGCGCCACCAGCCGCGCCACCGGCCGCTTCACCGGCCCGGCCGCGGTTCTGCTCGCGATACGCGATCGCCCGCGCCGCCGCCGGCTCCAGCCGCCAGTTCACCGTCGCGTACGTGGCCGGATCGAGCGCGCCCGCCTTGGCCACCTCGTCGATAATCAGCGAGCGAATATCGATGTCCTTCTGGAACACCACCGGCGCCGTGGCCAGCATCGCATACCCACCCCCACCGCTCTGCCGGTAGTTGTTCAGCGCCATCGTAAAGGAGTCGGTCGGCTGCACCGCACGACCGTTTCGCGTGAGCGTCGTGATGCGCTCGCCGGCGGGTTTCGACACATCGATGATGTAATCCACCCCCGTCACCACGTCGAAGTTGTAGCCGGGAGTCTTGGGATCGACCAGACCGCCGGCCGGGGCCGAACCATCGGGCGCCAACGTGCGGTAATACAACGCCGATTGTTCGAGAAACGCGCGCAGCTGGGCGCCCGTAATGCGCACCGCGCGCAGCGTGTTCTCATACGGATACAGCTTGGAAAGCGACGCCTGCGTCACCGCGCCCGTATCGAGCGTCGCGTCGAGGGAAAACGCGGCGGTGGCCGAGAGCTCGGCCCCCGACGCGCGACGCATCACCTCGTTGATCAAGTCGGTGACCGGGGCATCCACCACCCGGGCACTGTCGGCCCGCCACGTCACGGCGGTACGACCCACCGGCGTCGTTACCCACCTGACCGTGGCCTTGTGCGTTGCCGCCGACGCCGCCAACACCGCCGGCGACTCCACGTGGCCGGCCACTTTCACCGACTGGCCGCGGTGCTTCACCACCGACCACTTTCCCTTCGACTTCTCGAGCGTCAAGGTCGCCAACGCCACCGACGCCGCCCAGTTGCGCGGCTGGACGAGCAAGGCGCCATTGATCGTCGAGTCGACCAGCTCGGCGTGCGAGTGGCCGAACACGACCAGATCGATGCCGTCGATCTCGCGGGGCACGCGCGCCGCCACGTTCTCCGAAGGCAATCCGGTCGCCACCGTGTCATAGGTGGCCGCGCCGTCCAGTCCCGAGTGCAACAACACGACCACGACGTCCGCTTTCTGCCGGCGCACCTCGGCCACCGCGGTCCGCACCGACGTCACGATGTCGGTGACGGTGAGACCGGCCTCGCGCAAATGGTCACGGTCCCACAGCATCGAGCCCGGCGTCGTTCCACCGATGATCGCGATGCGCACCCCCCGCCGGTCGATCAGCGTGTACGGTGCCACAAACGGGCGCCCCTGCGCGTTGCGCACGTTGGCGGCCAGAAACGGGAACGCCGCCTTGGCAATCGCCGCCCGAAGCGCCGGCACGCCAAAGTTGAACTCATGATTGCCCAGCACCGCCGCGTCGTAGTGCATCACATTCATCGCGGCGATGACCGGATGCACGGGGGGCGGCGCGACCTTGGCCGCGACGTACAGCAGCGGGTTACCCGAGAGGATGTCACCCCCCTCCACCAGCAGCACCCGGCCGGGATTGGCCGCGCGGACCGAATCCACGATCGTTGCCGCCCCCGCCAACGTGCGGGCCGGGTCGGCGGTGTTGGCGTAATAGTCCCACCCACGCAGACGTCCGTGAACGTCGGTGGTGGCGGCGATGACCAAATCGAACCGGCCCGACTGCGCAGGCAGAGGGGCAACCGCAGCCAGTGTCAGCACAGCCGCGGAGAGTAGCGAAGGCAAGCGTCCCATAGCGGAAAGCTAGCGGCAGCAACGGCCAAACGCTTGCCCCTCCTCTCGGCCCCCGCGAACTTGCCCGTATCGGCTCCGGCCGCCGATACGCATCTGTTACACCGTCGTGGCGGTCCGGACATGACAACGGGAGAGGTTTCCAATCGTGCAGTGTCGGAACCGGAGTGACCGCTCATGAAACCGCTGATCATCGGGATCGCAGGCGGCACCGGCTCAGGGAAGTCCACCGTCGCGCGCAAGGTAGCCGAAGCACTGCCCGACGCTTCGGTCGCCTTTCTCGAGATGGACGCGTACTATCGCGACTTCCGGCACCTCACGCTGTCGCAGTTGCATCACGTGAACTGGGATCATCCCGATGCCTTCGACGTGGAGTTGCTCACCGTACACCTCAATGCGCTGTCGCGCGGCGAGGCGGTGGACTCGCCCGTCTACGAATTCGCGACCCATTCCCGAAGCGAGCGCACCCGACGCATCGCCCCGGCGGACGTTGTCGTCATCGACGGCATTCTGCTGCTGGCCGATCCGAATGTGCGCGCGCTGTGCGATGTGAAGGTCTTCGTCGACGCCGATCCAGACATCCGGCTCATTCGTCGCATTCGCCGAGATACGGCCGTGCGCGGGCGGACGCTCGAATCGGTGCTCGACCAGTACCTGAACACGGTGCAGCCGATGCATCTGCAGTTCGTCGAACCCAGCAAACGCTACGCTGACGTGATCGTCCCGAGAGGCGGCAGCAACCTCGTTGCCATCGAGATGATCGTCGCCAAGATCCAGCGTCGGCTCGTCTCGCGCGCGGCTGCGCGAACCCCATTGTCCGTGCCCGTAACGGCCGAACCGGCCTGAGTCTGACACCGCATGCAAGCTGCGCCGTCCACTGAACGCATCCTCGTGGTTGATGACGAGCCCGAGATTGTGGCGCTCGTGACCTACCATCTCGCCAAAGTCGGCTACCGCGTCGCGACGGCCGCCACCGGACAGGAGGCCCTCGATCTCGCCCGCCGCGAGCGACCCTCGCTGATCGTCCTCGATCTGATGCTTCCGGGGATCTCCGGATTCGATGTCCTGGAGCAGCTCCGCTCCGACGAGAGTACACGGGACATTGCGGTCCTGATGCTGACCGCCCGCCGCGAGGAACCCGATCGCATTCGCGGGCTCTCCCTCGGCGCCGACGACTACCTCACCAAGCCCTTCAGCCCGGCCGAACTGGTGCTGCGCGTCGGGGCCATCCTGCGCCGCACTGGCAACACGGCGCCCGTCAACGCCGACACGCTCGTCATCGGGCCCTTGCATGTCGACCGTGCGGCCATGGCCGTCAAGGTCGACGGACAGGAAGTCGACCTCACGCCCACCGAATTCAAGCTCCTGCTCACGCTGCTGGAGCGGCGCGGTCGCGTCCAAGGGCGCGGGCTGCTGCTGGAAACGGTGTGGGATGCCGCGCCGGACATCCAGACACGTACGGTCGACATGCACGTGCAGCGCCTGCGCACCAAACTCGGCGCCGCCGGTGACATGATCGAGACCGTGCGCGGCTTCGGCTATCGCTTCCGTGCGGCCATGCCGCGCGGCGCGTGATCCTACCGCGTCCGCTTGCCCCCGGTCGGCGCGTGTCATGAGACTCGCGCAGCGCATCGTCGTGAACAGCTTCGTCGTCGCGACGCTGCTGGTCGGCATCGTGCTGTTCGCGGTGGAGCGGCGCGTCACCGAGCGCGTGCGCGCGGAAGAGCCCACCGCCGCCGCGTCGGCCGATGAGTTTCTCGCCAAGGTCCGTCGCGACATCGTCATCGCCGGGCTGGCCGCCCTGCTCGTCGGCGTGGCCTTGGCGCAGGTGCTCGCCGCCCCCGTCGCGCGTCCCATCGAGGAGCTGCGCGACGTCGCCCGCGGGCTGGCCGCCGGCGACCTCACCCAACGCCCGTCGCGCGCGATCGCTGGCGGCGAAGTGGGCGATCTGGCAGAAGCCCTGCGACGTCTCGCCGAGCAACTCGAGGCCCGCCTGCAAGCGTTGCACGGCGAAGAGGCGCTTCTGGTCGCCCTCACCGAGTCGCTCAACGAAGGCGTGATCGCCGTCGATGCGCGGCAACGGGTGGTGCGGATCAACGAGACCGCCCGGCAATTGCTCCGCCTGCGCGCGCCGGTGCCCTTCCCCGCCGACTTCCTGCCGCGCGACCGCACACTGCGCGAAGCGTTGGCCGCCGTCCTCTCCGGCGCCGAAGCCATCCCAGACGAAGTCCGCGTCGACGATCGCACGCTCTCGCTCACCGCGCGTCCGCTGCCGGGCGGTGGCGCCGTGCTCGCCGTGTATGATCTCACGCCGGTCCGTCGGCTCGAGGCGGTCCGCCGGGATTTCGTGGCCAACGTGTCGCATGAACTACGCACGCCGCTCACCGTGATCGGCGGCTTCGTCGAAACGCTACAGGACGAGGAACTGCCGCCGGAGCTCCGCCGCCAGTTCCTGGCCATGTGCGAAGGCAACGTACGTCGCATGCAGCGCATCGTGGACGATCTGCTCGACCTCTCGCGCATCGAATCGGGCGGATGGGTGCCCAACCCGAGCGATCTCGACGTCGCCTCGATCGCCGCCGAGGTGCTGGCCCCGTTGCAGACGGCGGCGACCGCAAAAGGGGTGGCCCTCCGAACCGAGATCGGCGCTGGTGCCGGCCATCTGTCCATCGATCCCACGGCGGCACGTCAGATTTTGAGCAACCTCGCGGAAAACGCACTGCGCCACACCACGGCCGGCGAGGTCGTGCTCTTTTCGCAGATCGATAACGACGGCACGCGGATCGGGGTGCGGGACACCGGCTGCGGTATCAGCCCCGAACACCTGCCCCGCATCTTCGAGCGGTTTTACCGGGCCGACCCCGGTCGGTCGCGCGAGGCCGGCGGCACGGGGCTTGGGCTGGCCATCGTGCGCCACCTGGCCGAGTCGCACGGGGGCAAGGTCAAGGCCGAGTCGGAGCCCGGTGTCGGGACGACGATCTCGGCCTGGATTCCGAGCCCCGACCCGGCGGAGAGCTACTCCGAAGGCTGATCCGATTTCGGCTCGCTCGCCGAGGTGAACGCGGCGCTCCCGTGGAGCGGCGGCGCGGCCGTCTCCTGACGCCGGGCGCGGCGACCGGCGAAGGCTTCGGCAATGAGTCGCGGCAGCATGACCCCCGCCGGTCCCTCGATTGGCAGGATGGACGGCCCCCGACGCTGCCCGTCCATACTCGGATTCACCACAATCACGGTGGCGCCGTGGGTGGCCGATATCCACGGCAACGACGCCGCGGGTTCCACCAGGTTCGACGTGCCCACCGAGAGAAACACGTCGCACGCCACCGCCGCATGCCGGGCCGCCTCGAACTCCGCCATCGGCATCGGCTCGCCGAACCACACCACATCGGGGCGCATGAGGGCACCACAGGTTCGGCACCTCGGCGGCTCGACGATCTCGGCGTCGGTGGGGAGCATCGTGCCAGGACAGCCGGCACTGCAGCGCGCGCGCATGAGCGAGCCATGGAGGCTGATCACGTCACGCGACCCGGCTCGTTCGTGCAGGTCGTCCACGTTCTGGGTGACCAGCGTGCAGTGCGCCACCCGGGACGCCAACGTGACCAGCGCCTGATGCGCGGGATTGGGGTGAGCCGACCGCACGAGGGCACGACGGGAGGCATACCATTGCCAGACCCGACCCGGGTGTGACGCGAAGGCGTCGGGCGTGGCCAGCTCCTGCGGCGAATACTGGGCCCAGAGCCCCGTCTGGGCGTCGCGGAAGGTCGGAATGCCGCTCTCGGCCGACACCCCGGCGCCGGACAGCACGCACACGTGCTCAGCGGCCCGGAGGGCGCGGGCCGCGACCGAGAGGGCCTCGGCGCGGGTCTGCGGGTCAGTGGGAGGGGGCGACGCGACGCGTCGACGCTCGAGCGGGAGATCAGAAGCAGCCATTGTGCGGCGAGAATATCACGGCAAGGCACCGCGCACCAGCCCCCTCCCCCGTCCATTCCTGCGCCAACGCTCCGTGACACAACCGTTGCACGACCGTGCGGAGATCGGAACGTCGGTCAAGAAAGTTCACAACAGTCCGGACTCCGCTGGGGGCCGGCCACACTGTTCCTCGAGCGCCCACTCGGGCGTGTCTGCTGTCACCATATATACGGACCCGATCATCCATGCGGACCTACGCACACGTGCTCACCCGTTTCGCGCGTCAAGTGATGCTGACGATGACGGTTGCCGTCGTCCCCGCTTCGACCATGGTGGCACAGGGAGCTGACGCGCCGGTGGGCCGGATCACCGGCCGAATCATTGACGCCAAATCCGGCCAAGGGATCACGGCGGCTGGCGTGCAGATCGTTGGGACGACGGTCGGTGCCCAGTCCGGCGTGGATGGGCGATACACCATCCTTCGCGTTCCGGCGGGCACCACCACGCTCCAAGTGCGCCGCATCGGCTACGGACCGAAAACGGTCACCGGCATCATCGTGCCGGCGAACGGATCGATTGAACTGGATATCTCGCTGGCCTCCGCCGACGTGCAGCTGGCCGCCGTCAGCGTGACCGCGAACAAGGAAAAGGGCACGGTCAACGACGCCTTGAACCTGCAGCGGACCGCCACGAACGCAGTGAACTCCATCACCGCCGAGCAGATCGCGCGCAGCCCTGACGGCGATGCCGCGCAGGCAGCGCAGCGCGTGAGCGGTGTGACGGTGCAGGACGGCAAGTATCTGCAGGTGCGCGGACTCAGCGAACGCTACACGACGGCGTCGCTGAACGGCGCGCGTATCCCGAGCCCGGAACCGGAACGCAAGGTCGTGCCGCTCGACCTGTTCCCCGCCAACCTGCTGCAGGACGTGACGACCACCAAGACGTTCACGCCCGACCAGCCCGGCGACTTCGCCGGTGCGAACGTGAACATCCGCACCAAAGAGTTCCCGGCGTCGCGTCAGATCAACTACTCCACGAGCTTCGGGGCAAACAGCCGAGTGCTCGGGCAGACCCTGCCGTTCGCCCCGAGGGCCGGCGGCGAGCTGCTCGGTTTTGCCAACAGCAATCGTCAGATCCCGAACGCCATCTCGCAGGCCAACTTTCTGGGCAATGTGTCGCAGGGCCAGTTCAATCAGATGGCCCAACAGCAGCGCAACGTCTGGAGCCCGTCGCCTCGCAATGGTGGCCCGAACGGGTCCTTCGGCGCGTCCACGGGCGGCAACACCATTCTGGGCAAGCGTATCGGCTACGTAGTGAGCGGCAGCTACGGCTACTCGGAGGAGGTCCGGGCCGACGAGCAGTACGCGGTCGGCAATCAGGGCGCCAACAACACGGTCGTTCCCCTCACGTCGGTGCGTGGCACCACAGGCCGTAGCAGCGCGCAGTGGGGTGGCATCGCCAACTTGTCCAAGCTCTTCGGCAAGAGCTCGCGCCTGTCGCTCAACAGCACGATGACCCGCAGCGCCGACAACGAAGCCCGAACGGATCGCGGCTTCGACGAAAATCTGGGTGACAGCATCGCCCGTACCACGCTGCGCTACGTCGAGCGCGGCGTGGCCACCGTCACCGGAGCCGGCGAACATCAGCTGGGCGAGCGTAACAAGACGGCGTGGGCTGCGACCTACGCCAATACGGGCCGTCGTGAGCCGGACCGTTCCGATGTGGTATACGCTCGCAATAACACCGGCCAGTACACGCTGCTCAGCTCACTCGACGGCGCCCGTCGCCTGTATTTCGATCTCGCCGAGACCAACAACACCGCACAAGTCGATCACACCATCACCATCGGTGAGGTCGCCAATCAGAATACGCTCAAGGTTGGTGCGTACGCGCGGTCGACCGATCGCCGCGCCGATGCGCCGATCTATGCCTTTCTCAGCCGTGCCGCCGATAATGTCCGCAGCCAGCAGCCCAACGTGATCTTCGGTGCGGATCAGTCGTGCAGCAATTGCAGTCTGATCAACGTGCAGCCGGTCGGCCAGGCCGGTTCATACACGGCCGAAGACCGCACCATGGCCGGCTACCTCATGGGCGACTGGGGCCTGGGCAGCCGTGTCCGCGTCATCGCCGGTGCGCGCGTCGAGTCGGCCGACATTACCGTGGCCGCGTCCACGCAAGGCGGCTTCACGTCGTCGGCCAATCTCAACAACACCGACGTGCTGCCGTCGCTGCTCGTCAACACCAAGCTCACCGAGACGCAGAGCCTCCGCTTCGGCATCACCCGTACGCTCGCCCGCCCCGAGTATCGCGAGCTGGCGCCGGTCACGTTCCGCGATGTCCTTGGCGGCGTCAGCGTCACCGGTAACGATCAGCTCCGCCGCTCGCTGATCGACAACGTGGACCTGCGCTGGGAAGCGTTCCCGAATCCCGGCGAAGTGCTCAGCATCGGCGTGTTCGCCAAGCGCTTCGACAGCCCGATCGAGCGCATCGAACAGGCCACCTCAGGGGCGTATCAGGCGCGCTTCCAGAACGCGCTGAGTGCCGTGAACGCCGGCGTGGAGCTCGAACTGCGCAAGCAGCTCGGATTCCTCGGTGGCTGGGCAGAACCGCTCACCGGCTTCAGCAACGTCACGCTGATGAGTTCCTCCGTCGATCTCGACACCCTGGGCGGCCTCACGGTCACCGACCGCACGCGTCGCTTGGTGGGTCAGGCCCCGTATGTGGTGAACGCCGGCATGACGTACTCGTCGCGGTCGGGCAGCACGAACGCCACGATTTTGTACAACGTGGTGGGCGAGCGCATTCAGGCGGCGGGTGTGGTACCTCTGCCGAACATCGTCGAGAAGCCGCGTCACATGGTCGACCTGTCGCTCCGCTTCCCGGTGCTCGGCAGCCTGTCGGCGCGCGTAGACGCGCGCAATCTCCTCGACGCCCGCTACCGCTTCATGCAGGGTGAGCTCGAACGCGAAGGCTATAACGCGGGCCGGACGTTCTCGGTCGGACTGTCGTGGCGCCAATAGGGCAGCCTGCGCCCGCGCGGCCGCCCAGCATGCAAAGACCATAAGCAAGCGATGGCCCGGCACGGTGACACAACCGTGACCGGGCCATCACCGTTTCGCCACTGAACGCTGCGTTTTTCAACACAGGCGGACCACCGCCTCGCTTCTTGCTTCCCCAAGAACCACAGAGACTTCACCATGACGACCCTCTCGCGCTTCCGCACCTTCGCCGCTGCATCCTTCAGTCTGCTCGCACTCGCCGCGTGCGCCGGAAGTGATGATCCAGCAGGGCCCGTGACACCGGCGAACGGCACGCTCACCGTCACAGTCTCGGGATTGCCCACGGGCGTCAATGCCGCCGTGACGGTCACCGGCCCCAGCTCATACTCGCAGTCGCCGACGGCCTCGGCCACGTACAGTGTCGCGCCCGGCACGTACACGGTCGCCGCGGCTCAGGTCACGACCAACAACGTGCGCTACAACGCCGCGATCACCGGCTCTCCGGCCACCGTGACGTCGAACGCGACGGCCACGGCCACGGTGACCTACACGCTCACCGCCAACCCGACCGTGACGCTCAGCGGTTCCATCGCGGCCAACCGCACGCTGACCCCCGATACGAACTACGTGCTGCGCGGCTTCGTCTACGTGAACAGCGGTGCGACGCTCACGATCAACGCCGGCACCAAGATTGTCGGCGACACGACGGCCCTCGGCTCTGCCCTCTTCGTGCTCCGTGGCGCTCGTATCGTCGCCAATGGCACGGAAGCGGCGCCGGTCGTCTTCACGTCGCAGCGCACCGCCGGCAACCGCTCCCCGGGTGACTGGGGCGGCTTGGTGATCGTCGGCAACGGCCGCGCGAATCGCACGGGGAACGTCATCGTCGAAGGCTCGAACGGCTCGGTCGTCGGCGCCAACCAGGCCGGTACGATCTACACCGGCGGCACGGTGGACACGGATAACAGTGGAACGTTGCGCTACGTGCGCGTGGAGTTTGCCGGCTACGCCACCCTGACCGACGCTGAGCTCAACTCGTTCACCTTCGCGGCCGTCGGCAGCGGCACCACGGTGGAGTATGTGCAGGCCCTCGCCGGCCTCGACGACAATTTCGAATGGTTCGGCGGTTCGGTGAACGGCAAGTATCTGGTGTCGTACGAGTCGGGCGACGATCACTTCGACGGTTCGGAAGGATATCGCGGGCTCAATCAGTTCATGATCGGCATGCAGAGCACCTTCATCACGCCGCGTCCGGGCGCCGGCGCCGTGTCCACCGATCCGCAGGGCTTCGAGATCGACGGTTGCAACGGTGGTGGCTGCGTCGCGCCGAGCGGAGCCAACGCGCAGAGCGCGGGCCGCGACGACGGGCTGTACAACATGAACGTCTTCGCGAACTTCACGATGATCGGCACGCCGACCGGCGTGACGGTTCCGGGCTCGGGTGGTGTGGGTGCGGTGCTCCGTCGCGGTACGGGCGGTTACTACCTGAATGGTGTGCTCGCGCGCTGGCCGCGTGCCGGCATCTCGCTCCGCGACTCCACGTCGAACAACCGCTTCCTAGTGGACTCGCTGATCGTGCGGAACCTGTACTTCGCCGAAAACGGTGTGCTCGCGAGCGGCGCCAACTTCGATGCCGCCGGCAGCAACTTCGGCCAGGAATCGGCCTTCGCCGCGCGCAACTCCAACATCGTGGTGGGCGCCGGGACGGTTACGGCCGCCAGCCTCTTCACGACCCTCCCCACGGTGTCCGGCACTACCACCGGCGCGAGTTTCGATTGGTCGCCGGCGGCCAGCTCGCCGATCGCCACCGGCGGTCTGAACAGCTTCGCCGCTGATCCGCGCATTGCGGCCCGTGTCGGCACGTTCATCACGCCGACCGCCTATCGCGGCGCGGCGGCCCCGGGTGGCGCGAAGTGGTGGGCGGGCTGGACGAACTACGCCCGCAACTAGTACCGGCGGTGCCAGCGGCGGCTCGCGCACAGACGCGCTAGCTTCCCTGAAGTCCGAACGGCCGGTGCCCCTCGGGCACCGGCCGTTCTCTCATTTTGATACCATGTCTCTACTCTTCACGTCGCGCCGGCACCTTGGCGCCCTTCTGCTGGCCGTCATGGCGGCCTGCGCGGACAAGTCGGCACCGTCACCCGCCGACGAGCAGGCCCAGCATGTGGCCGAGGTGGTCGCCGCCGGCGGCGTCGTCGATTCGATTCTTCCCATTGCCGAACAGCTTCGACGCTTCCGCGACGCGCTGCCGCCGACCGATACGCTGCTGCACGCGAGCCCGTCGCGCGACGCGCTCGTTGAGCGATGGGCGCGAGCCATCGGTGGGAATGACACCACCGATCTGAACGCGATGATCATGGATCGCGCCGAGTTCGCGTGGCTGTACTACCCCGATTCTCCGATGAGTCAGCCGCCGTATGAAGCCCCCCCGGCGTTGCTCTGGGGGCAGTTGCTGGCGTCGTCGAACAAGGGCGCGACGCAACTCGTGAATCGCTTTGGAGGGAGTGCGGTCACCGCCACCCGGCTCCGTTGCGTGACGCCGCCAGACACGCAAGGCGTCAACGTGCTGCGCAGCAAATGTGAGGTGCGACTGTCGGCGCCCGGGAAGCCGAGCGTCGAGGGCGTGTTGTTCGGAACGATTCTGGAGCGGGCGGGGCGATTCAAGTTCGTCGGACTCTCGGGCGGCCTGTGAGGAGATCCCACGCCCTCGTACTGCTCTCGGCACTGCTCGTCGGCGCCTGCAGCGCTCCCGCGAAGGATGCGCCAAGTCCGGATGAACGCGCGTCAGGATCTCCGGCACTGAACACCGCCCGCGTCGATCTCACCGGCGCCGGAGCGACCTTCCCGTATCCGCTCTACTCGCGCTGGTTCAACGAGTACGCGATCCGCACCAACGTGCGCATCAACTATCAGTCGATCGGCTCAGGTGGTGGCATCCGTCAGGTCGTCGCGCAAACGGTCGACTTCGGCGCCACCGACGTCCCGATGACCGACGAGGAACTCGCCAGCGCCGGCATGCCGGTGCTGCACATTCCGACCGTCATCGGCGCCGTCGCCATCACCTACAACCTGCCCGGCCTCGCGCGACCACTCAATCTCAGCCCCGACGTGATCGCCGACATTTTCCTCGGCCGCGTCACCCGCTGGAACGACCCGCGCATTGCGGTGCTCAATCCCAAGCTCACGATACCCACCGCCGACATTCTCGTGGTACATCGCGCCGATGGCAGCGGCACGTCCTACATTTTCAGCGACTTCCTCACCACCGTCAGCCCCGCATGGGCCGCCGGTCCGGGACGTGGCAAGGACGTGCGCTGGCCGGTCGGCATCGGTGGCAAGGGGAACGAAGGCGTGGCCGGTCAAGTGAAACAGATGCCGGGTGCGATCGGCTATCTCGAAGTGGTGTACGCGCGGCAGAATCGTTTGCCCGTGGTGCACGTGCAAAACGCCGCCGGCCATTTTGTCTCGCCGATGCCATTCGAGATTGCCTCGGCGGCGACGGCGATGCTCGAGTCGGACCGCAAGCTCAACGCCTCAGAAACCACCGGCACGCCAGACCTCCGCGTCTCGCTCGTGAACGCGCCGGGTGCGCAGTCGTACCCGATCGCGTCGTTCACGTGGATGCTCATCGCCCCGTCAGCCATTGGCCCCGACAAGAGTCGCCAGTTGGCGGCCTTCATCCGCTGGGCCCTCCTCGATACCCCAGACGTCGCCAGCACGCTCGGTTACGTCCCCCTTCCCTCGGAAGCGGCCACGCGCATCGTTGACCGGCTCGACGCCGCGCTCGCGATGGAACGGCCGCGGCTGCCGTGACAGACCCGTCACACGGCACAGGGCGGTCTCCGCACCTGAACACCTGGCTTCATGCAATGCAGACCCCGCTCGGTGATCGGCTCTATCGCACGGTCACGACGGTGTGCGCCGCCACGATCCCCCTCGTGCTCGTGCTGCTCACCGCCGTGGTCCTCCGCGCGGCGTGGCCGGCCCTCTCGCTCCACGCCACCGACCTGGCCTTCGGCACCACGTGGGACGTGCCCCGCGCGCAATTCGGTGCCTTCCCCGCGATTGCCGGCACACTGCTGTCGTCGCTGATCGCCCTGTGCCTCGCCGCACCGCTCGCCCTCGGTGTCGCGATCTTCACCGTCGACATCGGACCACGGCGCCTGCGGGAGCCCGTGGCCTTCCTGGTCAACCTGCTCGCGGCAATTCCGTCGGTGGTGTATGGGCTCTGGGGGGTGTTCGTCCTGGTGCCGCTGCTCCGCCGCACGATCATGCCGGCGCTCGTTCCGCTCGGGTCGTTCCTGCCGATCGTCCGTGGCCCGGCGTATGGCCCAAGCCTGATCGCGGCCAGCCTCCTCCTCGGCATCATGATCCTGCCGTATATCGCGAGCATCAGCCGCGACGTACTACTGGCCGTGCCGCACGCGCAGCGCGAGGCCGCCCTCGCCCTCGGCGCTACCCGCTGGGAAGTCGTACGCGACGCCGTGCTGCCAGCGGCCCGTTCCGGGTTGATCGGTGGCGTGATGTTGGGGCTCGGCCGTGCGCTCGGTGAGACGCTCGCAGTAACCATGGTGATCGGCAACCGCCACGCAATTCCCGATTCGCTGTTCGATCCGGCCTATACGATGGCGTCGCTGCTGGCCAATGAATTCGCCGAAGCGTCGAGCGACGCCCATCTCTCCGCCCTGATGGCCGTGGCCGCACTGCTGCTCTTGATCACGCTGCTCATTAACCTGCTCGCGCGATGGCTCGTGCGGCGTGTCGCGACCGGCTTGCCGGGTGGGCGCTCGCGATGAATGCACGCTCTCAACAGCGTCGCCGCACCGGTCGCGTCATGACGGCGCTCACGTGGACGGCCGCCATCGTTGCGATCATCCCGCTCGTCACGATTCTGGCGCATCTGCTGGTGAACGGGCTTGGGCAACTCACGCCGAGCTTCTTCACGCAGCTACCGGCGCCGCCCGGCGTACGGGGGGGCGGTGTGGCCAACGCGATCATCGGGTCCGGCATCCTTGTCGCCATCGCCATGACGGTGGCGGTACCGATCGGCATCGGTGCGGGCCTCTATCTCGCGGAGCATCGCCACGGTCGCTTCGCGCGGGCCGTGCGGTTGCTCGCCGATGTGCTCAGCGGCCTCCCCTCGATCGTCCTCGGTATCTTCGCGTGGGAGCTGATCGTACGACCGTCGGGACATTTTTCGGCGTGGGCGGGTGGCACCGCGCTCGGGCTCCTCGTGTTGCCGCTGGTCGCGCGTGCCACCGAAGAAATGGTGCGCCTCGCACCGGCCTCACTCTCGGAAGCCGCGTTGGCCCTCGGCTTCTCGCGCTGGCGCACGTCGCTCACCGTCGTGCTCCGCACGGCGATGCCCGGTATCGTGACCGCGGTGCTGATCGCGATGTCGCGCGCGGCCGGAGAAACCGCACCGCTGCTCTTCACCGCCTTCGGCAACCCCTTCTGGTCCGTCGATCCGGCGCGCCCGATCGCCGCCTTGCCGCTGCAGATCTACGCCTACGCCCAAAGCCCCTACGACGAGTGGCGCGCCCAGGCGTGGGCCGGCGCCCTCGTGTTGCTCATACTCGTTGCGTTGATCAGTGCGGCCGCCCACGCCGTCATTCGCGCGCGCGCCAAGGTCCTCTCCGCCGTCACCCCTCGCGTGGGACGGGTGAATGACTGAGCGAACGCCGGCGGCCGCCACGGCGCCTCATGTGCGTCTCAGCAATCTGTCCGCCGGCTTCGCCGATCGCGGCGTGCTGCGTCAGGTCAACCTCGATGGTCCACCGGGCCGGGTATTGGCCATCGTGGGTCCGTCGGGGTGTGGCAAGAGCACCGTACTGCGGTGCATCAATCGCCTGCACGAACTCGATGACGGCGCCTTCGTGAGCGGTGACGTATCGGTCGGTATGCTGCCGGTGTACGCCGCCTCGACCGACGTGATCGCCCTGCGTCGTCAGGTTGGCATGGTGTTTCAGCGACCCACACCCTTCGTCACCGCCTCCATCTTCGACAACGTTGCGGCGGGCGTTCGTGCGCACCGGCGCTTCATCGCCGCCAGTGAACTGGAGGGACTCGTCGAAGATGCGCTGCAGCGCGCCGGCCTGTGGCGCGAAGTCGTCGATCGACTCTTCGGTACGGCCATGGCGCTCTCTGGTGGCCAGCAGCAACGGCTCTGTATCGCGAGAGCGCTCGCCGTCCACCCCGAGGTCCTCTTGCTCGACGAGCCCACGGCGTCCCTCGACCCCATGGGCACCCAGCGCATCGAAGAGCTGCTCTACGATCTGCGTGACACCGTCACGGTGATCATGGTGACCCACAACATGCAGCAGGCCGCGCGCATTTCCGACGTCACCGCGTTCTTGCTCAATGGGCGCATCGTCGAGTGCGCCCCCACCCGGCAGCTGTTCACGACCCCGTCCGACGCGCGCACCGAAGCCTACATCACTGGGCGTTTCGGATGAGCACGGACATCCATAGCCTCCCC
>CAIUOO010000514.1 GCA_903900795.1 uncultured Gemmatimonadota bacterium
ATCGACGTGACCTTCAACTACACGATCGCGCCGTGACGAACGGCAAACTCCCTAGGAAGCAGGGAGGAGGGTATCAGGGCGGAGGAAGGAGGTGAACCGCGCGCGGTTCCTGCCTCCTGCCCCCTGATACCCTCCCCCCTGCTTCCTAGGGAGTTTGCTGTGCGCCGTTCACCCCGCCGCATAACTCCTGAGCAACCGCAGCATCCTTCCGTCCGTCTCCGCCGGCGCGTCCCCTTTGGGCGTTTCGATCACCTTGGGAATCATGGCCATCCGCTCGTCGGTCATGATGCGGCGAAATGCCTGTTCGCCGATCGTGCCTTCGGCAATCAGTTCGTGGCGGTCGAGGTGTGAGCCCAGCTTGGCCTTCGAGTCATTCAGGTGCAGGCAGCCGAGGGTCTCGAAGCCCAGCAGGTCGCCGAATTGCGCGAACACGCCGTCGTAGTCGGTAACGAGATCGTAGCCCGCGGCCCAGATGTGCGCGGTGTCCAGGCACACACCCACGCGTCGGCGCAGCGCTGCCGGAATGCGCGACAGCAGGTCGGCCATTTCCCCGAACGTCGATCCCAGCACCGTGCCCTGACCGGCCGTGAGCTCCATCAGCAAGCGAGTGGGCCCCACTTCGGCTTCGAGCGCGGCAGTGATGCCCTCGGCGTTGCGCGCAATCCCGCTCGCGCGGTCGTCCATGTAATTGCCGGGGTGCGACACCAGCGCGTCGAGCCCAAGCGCGTGGCATCGACGGAGTTCGGCGCTGAAGCTCTCTACCGAACGTGCCCGCAGCGCGTCATCAGGTGACGCGAGATTGATCAGATACGAATCGTGCGCGCACGTCCAGCGCACCTTCGTCTCCGTCATCGCCGTGCGATACCGCGTCGCCTCGACGTCGTCGATGTCACGCTCGAGCCAGCGGTTGGCCTGCTTGGTAAAGATCTGCGCCCCCGTCGCGCTGATCTCACGCGCCCGCGCCGCCGACTCCCATGTCCCGCCGGCAACGGAAACATGCGCCCCAAGGGGGGCACGGTCTCTGGTCCAGTCGCCCGCATCGACCACGATGGGCGCGGCAATCGACGGGGCAGGGGGCGAGGGCGCCTTTCGGGTGGAGATTTTTTTCGCGGACGCCGGAGTGGCGGATTTTTTGGCAGGCATGGTCAACAATATCAGCGCCTAGCGCCGTCCGCGCAGCCACTCCAGCGGATCCACCGACCGCCCCTGCGGGCGGATTTCAAAGTGCAGGTGCGGCGGCAAGTCGGGGTCGGTCGCGCCCACGGTGCCAATCAGTTGCCCCTTCGGAATCTGCTGCCCCTTTCGCACATCGATGCGCAACAGCGATCCGTACACCGAATAGTCGCCGCCGCCGTGTTGCACGATCACCGTGGGACCGTACGTCCCCACGTTGTCAGCCAACACGACCTCGCCGGCCGCAATCGACTTCACCGTAGTGCCAACCGACGCACCAATGCCGATGCCGTTCCAGCGTGTGGTCGTGTTGTTCGGATTGATCACGCGTCCGAAGCGATACAGGATCGTGCCGTCCACCGGCCAGTCGAGCTTCCCGAGGTCCGACGTGCGGATACTCGATGGCGCCGCCGGACGCGCGTTCGGCGACATCTCGGCCCGACGTCGTGCCGTTTCCAACGACGCGATCACACCGGCCACTTTGGCTTCGTCGCGCGAGAGTTGCGTGAGCCGTTCTCGCGTTTGCGTGGCGCTGCGCTGCACGGTGGTCAGATTGCGCTGACGTCGAGACTCAAGATCGGCCAACCGACGTGCCTCGCGGTCCTTCTCGGAGCGGTTGCGCGCCACCTCATCCTGCAAACGCACCAGCAGCAATCGCTGCGAAACGATTTCATCGCGTAGCCCTTCCACCCGACGCACCAAGCCGCGGTCGTGCAGCGCGAGTTCGTGCAGGTACTTGTAGCGGGCCACCAAACCGGCGAACGACTGCGCCGAGAGCATCGCCTCCACGTCGTAGAGGCTGCCGCGCTTGTAGATCTCCGCCATGCGACGTTGCAAGGCGGAGCGTTTGTTCCCCAGCTCGCTCTCCGCCTTTGCCAGGCCGGAACCGGCCTTGAGGACTTCGGTCGTGATGGTCTCGAGCTGCTGATCCAGTGCGCGCACCAGACGTGCGGTCGCTTTGCGCTGCGCCTCGAGATTGTTCACTTCATCGGACAGCGTGCGCGCACTGCGCTGCAACTCGGCCATCCTCGATTCCAGGTCCGCGCGCTCCTTCCGCAACTTGCCGAGCTCGTCCTGCTGTTGACGCAGACGCTGCTCCGGCGTGCTGCTTGCTTGCGTCCGCGCGACAGACGGGGAGCCGACCACCACGGCCCCGGCCACCACCAACGCGATGAGTCGCGCCACTACGCGTCGCGCCACTACGCGTCGCGCCAC
>CAIUOO010000515.1 GCA_903900795.1 uncultured Gemmatimonadota bacterium
CCCCGCGCCTTCACACTGCTCGCAGCGTCCACCGGCCACGTTGAACGAAAAGTGCCCGGGCCCGTAGCCCCGCGTTTTCGACAGCGGCATCTCGGCAAACAGCTTCCGGATTTCGTCGTACGCTTTCACGTACGTCACGGGATTCGATCGCGGCGACTTACCGATCGGACTCTGGTCCACCAACACCACGTCGTCAAGAAACTCCACGCCCGACAACGACGTGAACGTGCCCACGGTCTCCCCCAAATGCTCCTTGGCCGAATGTTCGCCATGCAGCCGCGCTTCGACGGCGTGGAAGAGAATGTCGTGCACCAGCGTGCTCTTCCCCGACCCCGACACGCCGGTCACCACCGTCATCGCGCCCAGTGGAAAGCGCACGTCCACGCGGTTCACGTTGTTCGCACTGGCCCCCGTGAGGTCGAGCCAGCGCGGCCCCACCGCCCGTCGTTTGGCCGGCAGCGGAATCGTGCGCGCGCCCGTGAGATACTGACCCGTGAGCGGGCTGTTCGTGATCTCGGCGATCGGTCCGGCGAACACCACCTCACCGCCACGATCCCCGGCGTGCGGACCCAGCTCCACCATGTAGTCGGCAATCCGCATGGACTCGAGATCGTGCTCCACCATGATCACCGTGTTGCCGTGATCGCGCAGCCGCATGAGCAGCGCCAACAGCTTGTCGAGATCGCGCGGATGCAACCCGATGCTGGGCTCGTCCAGTACGTACGTGGCATCGACCAGCGCGGCGCCCAAGGCATTCGACAGCGTAATGCGCTGCGCCTCGCCACCCGACAAGGTGCGGGTAGCGCGATCGAGCGTGAGATACGTGAGCCCCACATCCGACAGAAAACGCGTACGGCTGCGCGCTTCGCGCAGCACCGCCTCGGCGATCTGCGTCTCACTGGGCGACAGCGATAGCGTGTCGAGCCACGTATGCAGATCGCGCACCGGCATCTGCGTAACATCGGCGATCGTGCGATCCTGAATACGCACGGCCATGGCATCGGGCTGCAGTTTGCTGCCACCACAGTCGCGGCAGCTGCGCGCACTCTGATACTTCCGCAGGAAAATGCGGATGTACTGCTTGTACTTCTTTTCCTCGAGCGCGTCGAGAAACGGAAAGATGCCGGTATACGCGCGCGACTTGGAGCGCAGCAGCTGTTCGCGCGCCTTGGCCGGCAACGTCTTCCACGCCGCGTCGGGGGACACGCCCAACGAGCGCGCGAATTCCACCACGGTGCGTCGCTGCTTTTCGTAGCGCGGCGCCGTCCACGGGTCGATCGCGCCGTCGCGCACCGAGCGATCCTGATTCGGCACGATCAGCGCTTCGTCGTAATCGAGCGTGGCGCCGAAGCCGTTGCAGGTGGGGCAGGCGCCGCGTGGATTGTTGAACGAGAACAGCTGCGGCGACGGCGTGGGCGCGCGCGTGCCGTCGTTGGGGCACTCGAATCGTTCGGTAAATGCCAAGCGTGCCACTGGCATGTTGCCGGTGCTCGCGCGCAACGATTCCGGCGGCAGCACGGGCTCCGGGAACAGCAGCACGGTATCGCCGTCCCCCTCCGTGAACGCGGTCTGCACCGCATCGGCAATGCGCCCGCGGGCCGACGCCTCCACGCGCAACCGGTCGATCACGATCTGCACGTCGCCGACGGCGGCGAGGTCGATGCCGTCGGCGTCGACATCATCGAGATGCACGATGCGATCACCAAGCGCCACGCGCACCAGTCCGCGCGCCCGCAAATTCTCCACGATCACAGCGTGCGTGACTTCACTGGACCGAATCAGCGGACACGCCACCATGAAGCGCGTCCCCTCCGGCAGCGCCATCACGGC
>CAIUOO010000516.1 GCA_903900795.1 uncultured Gemmatimonadota bacterium
CGCGCGTTCATCCAACGATCTTCGAGCACCTGCACCGACTTGGTGTATTCCTTACCACCCACGCTGAGTTTCACGATGTAGCTCCCCGGTGTCGCGCTATTCCCCGCGCCGCCACGTGCGCCACCACCGCCACCCGCCGCACTCGGCGCACAACTTATGTCCGGCGCCGGACCGGCAGGCGGCGCCGCGGCGACCGGCGCGCCCGCTACACCACCGCGCCCACCGGCACCCGCCGTCGGCGCCGCGGCCAGCATCGGGGCCACGAGCGTCCACTGCACGCGGTTCATTCCCGCCACTGCCTTCATCGTCGTCTCGCACAGCGCGCGACCGGTGGGATCGGCAATGGAAATCTTCGCGTCACCCGCACTCTTGAGGTGGAAGTGGATCGCGGTGCCGCGCGCCGGATTCTCGCCCTCAAACTGCTTCTCACCACCGGTGTAGATGTCGAGGCGCACATCGTTCGCATACGCGACCGCGGCGCGCACATCGAACAGCGTCGCATCAGCCGCCACCACCGCCGGCGTCCACTGTTGTAACGGCGTGATATCGTCGGCAATCCAGATGCTGCGACCGTGCGAGGCGACAATGAGATCGCCGTCACGCGGATGCACGAGAATGTCATCCGTGCGTACCGTGGGATACCCGGTCATGAACGGCTCCCACGTGCGGCCACCGTCCAGCGACATATACAACCCGAACTCGGTGCCGGCGTACAACAGTTGCGCGTTCTTGGGATCTTCGCGGATCACCTGCACATTGCCGCGCCGAGGCAGCGTGCCGCTGACACTCGACCAGCTGCGGCCGTAGTCGCGCGTGACGAACACGTACGGCGTGAGGTCATCGCTCCGATGGCCGTCGATGGCGACGTAGGCGGTGGCGGCATCGTAGTGTGACGCTTCAATGCGTGAAATCCAGTAGGGATTCGCGCCATTCAATGCGCCACTCGGCAGGCCGGTGATGTTCTTGCCCACCTCGGTGAACGTCGCGCCGTGATCGCGGCTCAGCTGCAGGTTGCCGTCATCCGTCCCCGCCCACACCACACCCGCCAGTGCCGGCGATTCGCTGACGCTGATGATCGTGCTGTAATTGGCCATGCCGTCGTTCTTGCCCAGCTGCGGCGCCGTGCCCGCGGCACCCATCACCGTGATCGTACAGCGATCCACCTGCTTGGTGAGGTCGGCGCTGGCCACCCAGAGGTCGCCCTGATTGGTGGAGCGGAACAGGCGATTGCCACCCAGCCACACCACGCTCGGGTCGTGCGGCGACAGCATGTACGGCGTGTTCCAGTTGAAGCGATACGTGTCGCCCGGTTGCGCATTGATCACGTTGGCCGCGCCGCCACCACGTCCGCCAACGCCCCCGCCGGGTCCACCCGCGCCCACTGCACCCGGTGCGGGCGCGACGACGATGCGACCGTCCACACACGTACCCGGCGCCGGCGCGGTGGTACCGACACGCGCGGGCGGCCCCACGGGGCGGATGCTCTTCACCACGCCCGTGCTCAAGTCGGTGCGTTGCGTGTTGCCGTCCTGCGACTCGCTGAACACGACAAACTTGTTGGTGGGGTCAACGGCGGTCTGGAAGCCGTCACCACCGCCGAAGCGGAACCAGTTGTGATCGCGGATCCCGTTGCGGCTGCGCATCGCACTGGCGCCGCCCCAGCTGTCGTTGTCCTGCAAGCCAAAGTAGATGTTGTACGGGCGCCCCATGTCGGCGCTCACCCAATACGCGAGGCCGACGGCCACGGTGTGCACGTACTCCCACGTCACGCCCTGATCCCATGACACGCCG
>CAIUOO010000517.1 GCA_903900795.1 uncultured Gemmatimonadota bacterium
GAGGGGCACCGTGGCCACGAGTACCGAGGAGAGGCCGGAGGGCACTCGTTGACTCGCCCAGGACACGGCCCCGTTGCCCACAAAGAGGAGCAGCGCGCCGATGACGGCGGACGCCTTCCACTGGCTTTTCGTTGGCTTTTTAGCGCCACGAATACGGCACCATGAATACAGCATAGAACCAGCCATTAGAAAACGGGCCGCACCCATCCCGAACGGCGGGATCGTTTCCACCCCCCAGTGGATCGCCAGATACGTCGATCCCCACACGAGATAGATTACGAGGAACGCGGCGATCAGCTGCCACTTGGTGGCCGGCGCGGTCAACTCGGCCTTCAGCGGGGCGTTCGGACTGGAAATCGGACGGGGCGTGGAGGACATCGCGTCAGGTCGGACGCCGCAGGGCGCGCAGGGCGGCATCACCGGCCGCCACGCCGCCAACGAGGAGATAGAGATAGAACGTGTAGAATCGCCACCAGAGCAGCGATGCCGCAAAGATACCTGCGGGGATCGCCGAACTGAGCGTGGCCGCAAAGGCCCCTTCGATAAAGCCACCGCCACCGGGTGCCGGCACCACCACGCCGCCATAGAACAACGCCAACGGCCACAGGACCAGCGGGGCCAACGCATCCATGGTGAGCGGAAAGGACGGATCGCCGACGAACACCAGAATGGGCAGCGTCGCCACCTTGCACAGCACGTGCAGCACCGAGCCCCCGAACGCCAGCAGCATCAGCACCGGATCGGCCCGTCGCAGCGACTGCACCGATTCCCGTAGCGCCCGCAATGTGCGCTGCACCGCCCGCCAGCGCCCGGCATGCAACCCGATCCGTGGTGCCCAGACCGGCGGCGGCCCGTTGGCGTTCCGACGGGAGAGCATGAAACCCACCGCGCCGAGGCCCAGCACGAAGCCGCTGTAGCCGCCCACGAGACTGAGCAGCCCGGCCACCGAGGCGCCGCGTCCGGCAAAGAGCACCGCCAGCACGGTGCACACCAGCACCAGCGACCACATCTCGAGAAACAGTTCGAGGAATAGGATCAACACGCGCCCCGCCGGGCCGGTTCCGCTCTCCGCCAGCACCAGAAAGCGCGCCGGCTCCGCCCCCGACCGGGCGGGGGTGATCGCCGCCGCGAAGTCACCGGCCAGACACACCCGCACCGCGGTGCCGAAGCGCAGCGGAATCCCGCACGCCCGCGCCGACGCCTGAATCTTGAGCGCGCGCGTGATGATCTCCGCCGTGACCGTGGCCAGTGCCGCCGCATGCACCGGCCACGCCAGCCACGGCATGCCACCCACCGGCCAATGGGAGGCAACCACCCATGCCGACACCCCAAGCATGGCGGCGAACGACAAGGCGGTCACGAGCCATCGCACGGCAGACATCGCAGAAAAGTAGTGGCCGCGGTATCCGGTTCAACGACTCTGACCCCTTGAGGCCCTTAGAACGCAGCGGTTCAACGACTCTGACCCCTTGAACGCGCCCAGCTATTCGTTGTTCACGTCCCGCGCGGCTTCGCCCGTCGCGTTGCCTCGGCCGTGAGCGGATCCTCCGGCCACGGGTGCCGCGGGTATCGCCCTCGCAATTCCTTCCGCACCTCGAAGTACGAGCTGCGCCAGAAGCCGGCAAGATCGCGTGTGACCTGCACCGGCCGTTGTGCCGGGGACAGCAGCTGCAGCGTGAGCGACACCCGCCCGTCCATCAGCATCGGCGTGCTCGTCCAGCCGAACACCTCCTGCAGCTTCACCGCCAACACCGGCGCCGTTGGCTCACTGTAATCCAGCGCAATCCGCGATCCACTCGGCACCTCCAGAAGCGTGGGCGCTAACCGCTCCAACGCCGAGCGCTGCGCCCACGGCATCAGCGACTGCAGCGCCTCGTGCCAATCCACCGCCGCCAGTTGCGCCCACGAGCGCACGCCGTCGAGATACGGCCCCGCCCACGCCTCGAGTGACGCCGACAACGCCGCCACCGACACGTCAGGCCAGCTCGCGTCGTGCGCATGCACGAACGCCATCCGCTCGCGCAGTCGCGACGCCGCCTGCGAGAACGGCAAGGCTTCGAGACCGCTGCGCGCCAGCTGGGCGCGAATCGCCTCGAGCACGGTCCGCAACACGACCTCGGCGTTGGCGTCGGTCCACACCACGTCGTCGATCACGATCGCCCCCAGCATCGTGCGCTTGCGCGCGCGGACGGCCTTCGTCCGCTCATCCCACTCCACCAGCTGTACGCGCACGAACTGCTCGCCGAAATCCTCGCGCAGCTCCTCGAGCGTGATCGGCGCCGCGCGCACAATGCGGGCTTCGGGCGACGTGCCCTCCAGATCCGCAATCGCGAGGTATGGCGCGTCGTGCAGCGCATCGTGCTTCGCCAACACCGCCCCGCTGCCATTGCGCAACAGATACCGCGGCTCGGCGCCGCTCCGACGTTGCGCCACGCGGTCGGGATACGCCAACGCCAACAACGCACCCGTGTCGGCGTCCTCCCACGACGCGCGCGACGGCGCACTACCCGATCCGCCCGCCGCACGACGCGCCAGGTCATCCGCCGTCTGCCGCACGCGACGCACCCCATCACGATCCACCGCGACGCCAACCGCCCCCTGCGCGCCATCGCGTCGCAACAGCTCCGTCCGCAACCGCAGGTCCGACTGCGGCGGCAGGCCATCGTAGCGCACGATGTCGCGCTCCTCCAGCAACGCCGCAATCGCTGCACCAAGCGGCAACGCCCCACGCTCGGCCGCCGTTATCGCCAAATGCGCCAATCGCGGCTGCAGCGGCAGCGCCGCCATGCGCCGTCCGTGCGGCGTAATGCGCCCCGGGTCATCCAGTGCACCAAGCTGCGCCAGCAGCGCCCGCGCCTGCGCAAATGGACCGGCCCGCGGCACGTCCAGCCAGCGTAGCGTGGTGGGATCACTGATGCCGGCGTCAGCCAGCTCCAGCGCCAACGATGACAAATCGGCGTCCACGATTTCCGGACGCGTGCTGGGCAGCAACGCATGATCCTCGTGCTGATCCCACAACCGGTAGCTCACACCCGGCGCCGTGCGCCCCGCACGACCACGACGCTGATCGGCCGACGCACGGCTCACCCGAACCGTATGCAATCGCGTAAGACCCGCCGACGCATCGTAGCGCGGCACGCGCGACAATCCGCAGTCGATCACCACACGCACACCGGCCACGGTGAGACTCGTTTCCGCCACACTCGTGCTCAGCACCACTTTGCGCGTCCCCGGCCGCGCCGGCGCCAGCGCGGCATCCTGCTCAGCCAGCGGCATGCTGCCGTGCAACGTGTGCACCCGCACGCCGGTCATCGTGTCACCGGTGAGACGCTCGGCCACGCGCCGCTGCTCACCGGCGCCCGGCAGGAACACCAGCACATCCCCCTCGGTGGCGTCGAGTGCTTCGCGAATCACGCGCGCGGTGGTCGCCTCTATGCGCTCGTCGCGACGCGCTGCGCGGTAGTGCGTCTCGATGGGAAACATGCGCCCCTCGCTGCGCAGCACCGGCGCCGGCCCGCCCTCGTCAGCCAGCAACGCCGATACCGCGACGCCGTCGAGCGTAGCCGACATCACCAGCACGCGCAGCGAGTCGCGCAGATGGCGCTGCGTTTCCAGCACCAGCGCCAGGCCGAGGTCGGCGTGCAGCGACCGCTCGTGAAACTCGTCGAAAATCACGAGTCCGATATCCTCGAGCGCGGCATCGCTGCTCAGCATGCGCGCCAGCACACCTTCGGTGACCACCTCAATCCGCGTGCGCTTCGAAATGCGCGTCTCGCCGCGCACGCGGTAGCCGACCGTCTGCCCCACCTCTTCGCCCAGAATCGACGCCATGTACGACGCGGCGGCGCGCGCCGCAAGTCGACGCGGCTCCAGCATCACCAGCTTCATGCCCGCGAGCCACGGCTCGTCGATCAGCGCCAGTGGCACGCGCGTGGTTTTGCCGGCACCCGGCGGCGCCTCGAGCACCGCCACGGTGCGCGCGGCCAGCGCGGCGCGCAGCGAGGGGATGATCTCGTCGATCGGGAGAGTCGTGGCGTCTCGCACAGCGACCGGCTATCGACGACGGCGCGTGGCCGGATCGAGTTGTTGCACCAGCCACTGCTGCGCACGCTCGATCACATCATCGAATCCACTGCGTACACCGCGGACCGTGAGGCGAACCTCCACGCCGGGCGTGATCCCCACGCGCTGCAACTGCGCATCGTCCGAACGCCGTATCTCCACGATGGGCAACGCCACACGCAGGCGCCCCGGCAACTCCACGTGCATCACTTCGCCCGGTGCTCCCGCGCTGGACGATCCGATGAACGTCACCGGCGCCATGGCATCGAGCGCGATGGCCAGTCGCTCCATCTCGCCAGCGGTGCGCTCGTCGATCAACGCCACGATGCGTCCGGTATAGTGGCCAGCCGTGTCGCCACGGCTCACGCGCGCACGCGTTTCGCGCGTGACGGCGCACAACGCGCGGGCATCCCGCAGCGTGAGCGCGGAGCACGGCTCGTTGTCGTACCGTCGCACCTCGCGCGCGGTAACCGCCTCGGGCACCCTACGCACGGCCGCGAGCAACGCGTCGGCCTGCCCGGCCCCCAGTGTGCCGCGCAAATCCACGATCCACCCACGCGCGCTGCGCGAGCGCGCCAGAATCGCCGCGGTCGAATCCACTGGCAATCGCTCCACATCGAGATACACGATGTCGCCGGGCAGCGTCCGCACCGCACTCCAAAGGGGCCGCTCGACAAGGACGAGCGGCGCCGCGTAGTCCACACGGCGCGGGATGTTCAGCTGTCGCTCGCGATTCATCAGGTCGCGCAGCCGGAACAGCGCGCCGCCGCTCGGGCCCAGTGCCAACTGGGGCATCAGCGCGCGCAGGCGTGACCAACTGTTCGGCGCCGACACCGCCGTGCGGTGATCGATGATCCACGCCGGCAGCGGAAAGCCGTCAGCCGCCGTGACTTCCATGCCCGTTTCGATGCCGAGCGCTTTCGTCACGGAGTCGCGAATCACATCGGTGATGATGGCGCGCTCCTCGATCCAACGCATGCGAAACGGCACCGAGGCCGGGCCACGAACGGAATCGGCTGACCGTCCCCACAAGTTCGACGGCGTGTCGTCGAGGGCCGATACCATCGGCATCAACGCGGCCGCATACTCCGTAGCCACCCGCGCCGCCTCGAGCTTGGGGATCGTGCGCTCGAGCAGGGCGTCCATGTCCTCATCGTACAAATCGCGATGCACATGCCGCACACGAACCGCACTCCACAACCGTGCGGCCGCCAGCAACCGTGCGCCCATGAACGGATACGGATCGCTGTCATAGTAGCCCGGCAACACCGCCGGCAGCCGCCGCGTGGGTACACGCGAGGCGCGCGCCACACGGTTCGTGCGCAGCAACGACAACGCGGCGCGCAACACCGGCGCACTGTCCGACGCCTGCGCCGCGCGCGGGAGCACGGTGTCGGCGATGAGCCCCGTACCGCCGTCGGCATGCACGAGTTCTCCTGTGCGCAGACGCACCGACACGCGATCCGCGATCGGCAACACCACACTCGACACCAACGGCGTGTCGTCCACACCCTCCTCGGCAATCAGGGTGGCCCGGCCACTCGCAATCAACGACAACAGCTCGCGCGGCAGCACCGTGGCGCGGTTCGCGAGCACCATCACGCGCCGCGGCTGCATTGAACCCGCGAACACCGGACGCCCGGTGCGTACCATCCACGCGTCGTCCGGCTGCCAACGCCCGTCAACGTACCGCGCACCACCGACCCGGCGCATGCGCTCGGTGCTCGCGGTCGTAAGCGCGCTGTTCAACTGCGTCACCAATCCCGCGTCGGCGACGAACGAATCGACCACCACCTCGAGTGAATCCAACACCGCGCCGGTCGCCGCGGTCGTTGTCGCCCCCGACCCACGCACATCGAGAATCACACGGGCCGGCGCTGTCGCAAGCAGCTGGCGCACCATCGCCGCCGCGCCGTCGGTGAACAGCGCGCGCTGCGCCGAGCCCAGCGGAACGCGCACGATCAGCACGCTGTCACGCGTGCGCTCGCTGCCGAACACGAAATTGTCCGAAGCCCCCGTCGCACTCACCGCGTCGGCCAGCTCCACCCGCGTGATCGGGTCCTGCAGCACCGACAGCAGGCGGTGATAGGCCACCGCCAGCTGCTGCGGATCCGTGGCAGAACGCACCACGGTGGCCGCGCGGATGAACGCCGAATCCCATGGCGCGCCACGCTCGATCACCGCCGGATGGTATAGCGACACCAGATGCCACACCTGCATCAGCGTGTGCAGCCGGGCCACGCCCGCCGAATCCGACGGCGCCGGGGCCGGCTCCGCGAGCATCGTATCCACGACCGGCGGCGCGACCGGCGCTGGCGCCACCGCGGCGGGGGCCGACCTGTCCACACGGGAATCCCGCATCACCGTGAAAAAGCGGCTACTGCAGCCGACACTGGAAACGGCAAGCATCGCCAGCAACGCACGCGCGGCGAGAAGGCCGAACATCCGGGGAGGGGGCGAATTCAGCATATTGCGCAAGATACCATCGCCGCCCGTCTCTGCTGCACGACGCCTCCCCATCCCGACCTGTCCCCGCATGACCGACCGCCTGTACTACACTGATGCGCGTCTCGACCGCTTCACCGCCGTCGTGCGCGAGATCACCGACGACGGCTGTAGTGTCGTGCTCGACCGCACGGCGTTCTATCCCACCTCGGGTGGACAGCCGCACGACGTAGGCACGCTCGGCGGAAACGCCGTCGTGGACGTCATCGACGACGACGAGCGCATCGTGCATTGCCTGGCCGACCCGATCGGTGTCCCGGTGGGCTCGATGGTGGTGGGGCAGGTCGACATGACGCGACGCGTCGATCACATGCAGCAACACACCGGTCAGCACCTGCTCTCGGCCCTGCTGTCCGACGAGTTCGGCTGGCCCACCCTCAGCGTGCACTTCGGCGATGAGACCAACACCATCGACGTCGCCTGCGAGGATGTCGACCTCACCACGCTCGCCGCCATCGAGCGCCGGGCCAACGCGCTCATCGTGCAGAACCGCCACGTCACGGTGTCCTTCGAAGACGCCGCCGAAGCGACGGGGCTACGCAAGGCGAGCGAACGCAACGGCGAGCTGCGCATCGTGAGCATCGAGGGCATCGATCGCAACGCCTGTGGCGGCACGCATGTCGATCGCACGGGCGAAATCGGGGCCCTCTTGCTGCGGCGCGCCGAGAAGACGAAGGGCAACACGCGGATCGAGTTCGTCTGCGGCCATCGCGCCGTGGCCAGCGCCCGTCTCGATGCCGAACTGCTCACCACGGCTGCTCGCGCGCTCTCGGCGGCGCCCCATGATTTACCGGGTCTCGTGGAACTGCAGATCCAGCGCCTCGCCGAGGGTGAGCGCGAACGCAAGCGCCTCGCCGCGGAACTCGCCCGCTATCAGGCCACCGCGCTGTGGACGGCCTCGATCCCCGACAGCGACGGGGTGCGCCGCATC
>CAIUOO010000518.1 GCA_903900795.1 uncultured Gemmatimonadota bacterium
ACTTCCGCTTCAGCTCGGCTACGTGCACTAGGCATGGGAAACGAGAGTGACCGCAGGCCGAACGGACGCGCATGGCAGGACTCGAACCTGCGACCTTCTGCTCCGGAGGCAGACGCTCTATCCAACTGAGCTACACGCGCAGCGCCGGATCGTGGCATCCCCGAAGGAACACCGTTCATCGGCTAGACTAGACAAGTTAATCCGCTGGTGACGGCTGGGGCAAGGAAGCATTCTCGTACGGGCTGCGGATCGAGGGGCTGCCTGGGCGCATCGGAGTAGCGTAGCCCCTACCGGCCACCGGGGGCCCCGGAAACGACGGTGGAGAGCGCCCTTCGGATTTCGGTGCTACTCTCTGAACAGTGCGACGAATTCCTTTAGTCCTCCATTGGGAGTCATCCATGAACCACGTTCGACTGATGATGCGGGCACTGCCGAGCGCTACGCTGGTGGCCTGCGGAGGCGCAGCGGTCGATCGTGCGGCCAACGACGGCGTCACGTCGATCACGGTCATCGACAGCGTGGCGGTGGGTGAAACCGACAGCGTATTCGTTGGGCAGACCAACGCGATCGCGGTCGATGCGGCGGGGCGGGTGTACATCGCCGATGCGTCGACGAAGCGCGTACTGCGGGTGGAGCGAGACGGCACGGGGCTCGTGCCCATCACGCGCAGCGGCGGCGGCCCGGGCGAGGTGATGCGGCCGACTTCGCTCGCCCTGATTGGCGACAGCGTGCTGGCGGTGCAGGATGCCGGTAAACGGAGCGCGGAGCTGTTCGACCGCGCGTCGCTGCAGCCGCGCGGGTCGGTTGCGATGGGGTGGCCCAGCACCGCGATTCGCGGCTGGCACGATGGGCTGGTGGTTGGCGCGTTGATGGCCGACAGCGGAACGGCCTACGCGCTGCTCACCAATACGGTGGCGGCACCGAGGCGAGGGGGCACGGTGCCGCGTATCTATACCGAGAACCCGCCCATCGCGCAGGCGTTCGGCAGTGTGGAGGTGGCGCGCGATGACAGTACCGTGGTGGGCGTGTTCGAGGCGTCGGGCACGATGTATCGATGGCACCTTGCTTCAGCGCAAGCCGACTCGGTGGCGGTCGCGGTGTCCACACGGCGCGGCGCGCGACCCGAGGTGATGCTGGAGCTCCTGCGCGATCCGTCGAAGGCGCCCGCGTTGGCGTACGCGTGGTCGTTTCCGATGCTGCTGGGGATGATCTCCGGCGATCGGTCGGCGATGGTGACGTATGATCCCACGATGGCGAATGGCACGTTTACGGGTCCAGCGCACGTGCAGGTGGTGGATTGGCGCTCGCGGCGCAGCTGCCGAGAGCTGCAGCTGCCCGTGTCGGCGGAGATCCCGGCGCGGTACGCGATGCACGGGGATACGCTCACGGCGCTGGTGCAGCACGCCGGGAACGACGCGGTGGGTACGTGGATCGTGCGGTGGGTGATTGGGGCGGCGCGGTGTTGAACGCTAGGCAGCGCCGCCGGCTGTGTACCGGAGGTGGTGCGCTGCTTGCCCTCGCAGGAGGGCGTGCGCAGGCACAACGCGTGGACAAGATCAGCGCGGTCGATATCACCCGCGCGGCCCAGCAAACCACGCTCAACGATGCCAACGGGGCTGCATTTCGGTTGAGTTATGACGGAAATGCTCAGTACATCCTGAATCGTCGTACTGGTCCGAGTAAGGTCGAGATGCACTGCGCGTGGGATGACTTGCTGCTCGTGCAAAGCGGCATCGGCATCGCGCGTACCAGTCGAAAGTTCAAAGGCCTTGCCAAGTACGCGACGTGGGAATGGCGTGCCGCATCGCTCGTGCAGGCGAGTGAGGAGACGCTTGCCCCCGGGGATGTCATGCGCATTCCCGCGGGAACCGGGCACGTCATCACGAGCCTTGGCGATGCACCGCTGATCTATCTGGTCGTCAAGCTGCGGACGGTCGATGAACGCGCCTGCGGGAGTTTGCCGAGACGTGGTCAGTAGGAGTGAAAGGGCGTTCAACGACTCTGACCCCTTGAACCGCGTGCATGCACCGCCGGCGTGGCCCGCGCTCGCATGATCCTCGACGCGTACTTTCGACATCGCTCGATCCTGCCCGACGCTCCATATTTGGCCCGACTCACCGGACGGCAACCTTTCACCGTCGGGACGACACCAATTGCGTGCCATCGCCCGGCGTCGCGCCCCCGCGTGCACCGGCTTCGCTACTGAC